>JAXJVE010000280.1:0-4368 GCA_036308705.1 Acutalibacteraceae bacterium | reverse complement strand
GTTTTTAACCCTTATAGTTGAAGAGTTCTGTGATTTTGGATGTTACGGTGGGCATAATGGTTGTGTTGAAGAGCGTGTAAAGACCGCCGAGAAGAAGAGCGCCGATTACAACAGCGATAAGGATTTTGACACCTGTATCAACGTAAGCCTCGGCAGCTGTGCCGCAGAGAACACTGTTCACTCTTGTGCCTCTGATAAGACTTCTGAAATAGGCTCTTGCTCTTCTGTAGGCAGACTTTGCTCTTGCCTTGATGCTTCTGAAAAATGATTTGATTGACTTAAACATTGTTTTTACCTCAACTTTCTTTTAATTGTTTTCTGAATAGCTGTCATAAGCAGCGAACACGGCACTTTCAATCTGCTTTCTTGCAGATGAAGTGATGGGATGAACAATATCTCTTGTTTTTTCTTCGCCGTCCTTGTTAGTCCACTTGGCGAAAGGCATAGAGATATATCTTCCTTTTTCGGATTCAACAACGGCAACTCCGTGGATTACGATGGAGTCGTCAATGCTGACATCGGCATAAGCCTTTGTAGGCTTGTTGCCATCAAGTTTCTTTTTGATGATTGCTTTGATTACCATTTTTTTGGTTTCCTTTCTTTTTTTTTGATAAAAAAATAGAGTAAAGAATTACCGTGAACGGTTATTCTTTACTCTTTGTAAATGTCGGTTATAGAAATCTATTGCTTTGATTACATATTCGCAATGTTTCTCTTGCGGTATGTTCTTGGGAATTACTCCGACTATACGTTTGTCCCGAAACGGGGATTTTTCTTTTTGGTTCGGTTTTTCCTCTGACATTATCGCTTCAATAACCTCTTGTGTTAATTTGCCATCACGATGAAAGTTTCTTAATCGGATAGCTTGGTAATGTGAGGGAGTGGCGTCATTGTAGTCAATGGTTTCATACAACTGCATTTGTGCTTCTTCGGGCAAGTAGGATATTTCTACCGCAGGTCGCATCGCAATCCTGCCTTCATCTACAAGTTCAAGCAATTCGGGGATAAGGTTGGTTAAGCGGATGAATCGGTAAATCTGATTTTTACTATCTCCTGTTTCTTCGGCAAAAATGTCAACAGACTTAACTCCGTTTAACTTATTCCCCACTGGGGAACAAGTTAAATCTGTTCGTTCTCCTTGTCTGTTCATAGCCTCCAACCTCATCTTGTATGCGAATGCCTTTTCGCTGGGTAGGATAACCTCTCTTTGAAGGTTTGAATCAACCATTGCTAAAATTGCCTCGTCCCTCGTCATTTCTTTTACTCTTGCGGGGATACTTTTTATCCCCGCAATTTCAAAGGCTCGTTTTCGTCTGTGTCCCGATACCATTTCGTAGTTTCCGTCCTCCGTAGGTCTTATGATGACCGGCTGTATTAGGCCTCTCTGCATAATGCTGTCAACAAGCTCATTCATGCTCTCATCGTCTTTGACCTTGTACGGGTGTTCGGGAAAATCTCTGATTTGGCTGATTGGGATTTGGACTACTTTTTCCTCGCTCTGTATGTTCATCTTAAATTAGAAGCCGAAGCGAGAAACGATTTCACTGATTGTCTGAAGAATTACAGCACCGTAAAGACCGGGCAGTACAAGCAAAGCGTGAATCATTACTTTTTCCTCCTTCATTAATAAATTGGTTTTGGGTGACTTTATGTTTAACTAAAGTCCATCGAGAATATACATTCTTATCTCTCCTTTCGTTTTGAAGATAGCCGACAATGTTATTGAACGGCTATGTAACAGACCGAAACCCATTCTTGGCGAATCGGTCTTATGTTAAATGCAGTATTTGTCCTCGACACCCCTGCATAGCTTTTGCTTTATGGGAAACACATAGGTTACAGTTTGCTAAACCGTATCATAGGAATCTCACCTCTGCCGGGTTCTCCGCCAGCTCCGTAGAGAAGTATCATTATCATTCTGACTGTCATCGCCATATCGGTTGCAATCCGATAATCGTGCAGGGGTTATCGCTCTTTCCGCTTTCGGAAATCAAGGCGTACCTGCTACCGTAGCTACTCATCAGAAATAAAGTCCTATGTGAGTGACTTATTCACTTTTCAATGTTCGTGAAAGGCTTTTGAAAAAATACCCTTCACTATATATGCACTGGGAAGTGCCATTTTGGGGGGTAGTTTTCAAAAAAATTTTTTTGAAAAACAAAAAAGCTGCCCGTTCTATCAGTTAGAAACGGACAGCTAATTAGCGTAGTAATAATGTTTTAAATACTATATTTTCATACCATAAAGTAATGCTATTATGACGAGAAGTTTTTTGTTATCGATTGACTTTTGAATTAAAATATGTTTACAATTAGATTGCTGTATAAAACTCAAAAAAATCTCTTTTTGGAAGCGATAGGAACAGATTAACTCGATGTCATTACCCAAAAAACAGCCTTTTTGCTAACAGCCTGCTAACAGGAACGTGAAAAAACAGCAAAAATCAGCCGATATTTTAAGGGAACAGATTAACTCGATAATGCGTGAAATCGTTGATATATAAGGGATTAGGGTACCTTGGAAGGGAACCCAAAAACGGCTTCGGGAGGATCTCCTAAGGATTAGTTGTGAGTTCGATTCTCGCAGGGGGTGCCAACTCCGATGATTTTTTCATCGGAGTTTTTTATTGATTTATTCTTTGGCATAATGTATAATTCACTCATACCACATTTCGAAAGGATGATAAATATGAAACTTCGTGCACCCTCTGTACCCCTCATTACTGTTGACCCGTATTTTTCGGTCTGGTCACCAGACTGCAATCTCAACCACACCAAAACCGAGCATTGGTCTGCAAAAGGCAATTCAATAATCGGCACGGTTGAAGTTGACGGCGAAACATTTCTTTTCCTCGGCTATAACCAGAATATCAAAAAAATTCAGCAGATATCTCTTGATATAGACGCACTTTCAACCACCGCAGTTTTTGAAAACGATAAAATAACTCTCACCGCAAAGTTCCTCACTCCGCTTATCCCCGATGACTACCGCCTTCTCACCCGCCCCGTTTCATATCTTGAAATCGGCTGTGAATACAAAGACGGCAAGGAGCACGATGTTAAAATCAGCATCGCTGCAAGCGAAGAACTCTGCCTTGAAGAGCCCAACGAAATTGAGCCTGTTACCGAAAAACTCAATATCGGCTCACTTGCGGCAATGAAAATGGGCAACCCCACTCAGAAGCCTCTTCACGAAAGCGGCGACCTTGTAAAAATTGACTGGGGATATCTGTATCTTGCCTGTAACAGTCCCGAAGCCGAGAATTTCGACTGTGAAATCCGCAGAGATAAACACATCTGCATCAACGCACCTCTCAGAGAAAACGCTCCCGTGCTTTATCTTTTTGCTTATGACGATATCGAGAGCATTGAATATTTCGGCAAACATCTTCGTTCATACTGGAACAAAGACGGTCAGAGCATAACGGATGCAATAGCCGAAGCCGCCGAAGAATACAAAAAGCTTGTTCCCGTATGCATCGCTTTTTCAAAGAAGCTTTATGACGATGCGTTTGCTGTTGGCGGCGAAGAATATGCTGAACTTCTTTCGCTCACCTACCGTCAGGTTATTGCCGCTCACAAGCTTGTGCTTGATGAAAACGGCGAAATACTTTATATTTCAAAAGAATGTAACTCAAACGGCTGTGCCGCAACGGTTGACGTTTCATATCCTTCAACACCGATGTATCTTATCTATAACCCCGAGCTTGTCAAGGGTATGATGCGTCCTGTTTATAAATTCGCACTCAGCGATATGTGGAATTTCGACTTTGCACCCCACGATGTGGGTCAGTATCCCCTTCTCAACGGCCAGGTTTACGCAAATAATCAGAAGGATATCCTCAAATGGCAGATGCCTGTTGAAGAATGCGGCAATATGCTTGTTATGGAAACAAACGTTGCCCTTGCAACAGGCTCAGCAGACTTTGCAAACGAGCACCTCGACCTTCTTGAAAAATGGTGCAAATATCTTATCGAATACGGTGCAGACCCCGGTCATCAGCTCTGCACGGATGACTTTGCGGGACATCTCGCCCATAACTGCAACCTTTCTCTCAAGGCTATTATGGGCCTTCAGGGAATGTCAATGATTCAGAATATGCTCGGCAACGCCGAAAAATCGGCATTCTACCGCAACGAAGCCGAGAAAATGGCAGCAAACTGGAAGAAAACCGCACTCAATGAAGACGGCTCAACCAGACTTGCCTTTGACCAGCCCGATACATACTCGATGAAATACAATATGGTATGGGATAAAGTATGGAACAGCGGACTTTTCGGTCAGGAATTTATGGACAACGAGCTTGCAAACAATATGAAGCATTTCAACAAATACGGTATGCCGCTTGACAGCAGAGCAGACTACACC
>JAXJVE010000279.1:0-5077 GCA_036308705.1 Acutalibacteraceae bacterium | reverse complement strand
GATATAACCCTTTGCATCAAATGTGATATCTGCAAAAGGAGTTGACATCTTATCGCCATTGAGCTTGATTTCGCTCTCTGCCGCTGCTTCACCCTTAACAAGGTTAATCTTTACGGTTGAGAATGCGGGAACGGTAATACCGCTGATGATAAGGATGTTTTTGCCGTCGAGGTTAGTATATGCCTGCTGCTTGCAATCGCAATCTGCAACAAGACCTGCTTCACATTCAAGGAAGATGGGGTCATTTCTGTCAAACGAAAGTGTATTTGTAACGGTTACAAAATCGCCTTCGCCGTTAACTGCATCTGCGATATTTTTGTTTGCAGTTTCAATTACCCAGCCTGTTTCTTCAAGTGCAAGAACGTGTGCATCAGGAATACAGGTACCGGGAAGAATATCGTGGAACTGATTTATAAGGAGCTTTTCATAAAGAGGATGAGTTACTTCATCAGTTGCCTCTTTGCCAGCCTTAACAGCAGCATCAACTGTAAAATATTCAAGGTCACGAAGAGCGATTTCAGCTTTTCTGTTGTTTCTCTTGATATTATGCTGATTTGTGAGAGTACCTCTGTGAAGTTCAAGATAAAGCTCACCAACATATGTATTGGGATTTTTTGCGGTTGCTTCAAGGTCTTTCATAAAGTCGCCTACAAACATATGCTCTGTTTTGCATACACCGTTAAGATCTGCAATTCTTCTTGAAGTTTCAACCATTTCGAACTGAGGTCCGCCGCCGCCGTCACCGTAGCCGTAAGCAATCAGACGCTTATTGGTAACGCTTCTTTCTTTGATTGACTTTTCTTCGGGGTTGTTTATAACATCGTAAACATTCTTGGGTGCGGGCCACATATGAGTTTTGTTGAAATGAGTGAACACCTTTGTTCCGTCAATACCCTGCCAATAGAATGTATCATAAGGGAAGGTGTTGGTATCATTCCAGTCAATTTTTGTTGTAAGGAAATAATCAACGGCACAGCCCTTCATAATCTGAGGAATTGCGGCACTGTAGCCGAAGGTATCGGGAAGCCAGAAGCAGTTTGAAGTATAGCCGAAATGCTTTCTTGTGAATCTCTGACCCCAGAGGAACTGACGAACCATTGATTCACCCGAAGTGATATTACAGTCACATTCTACCCATACACCGCCGTTGGGCTCATACTTGCCGTCTGCAACGCTCTTCTGAATTCTTTTGAAGAGTGAGGGGTAGTGTTTAAGGAGCATATCCGAGTGACAAGCTGAGCTCTGAACAAACTTATACTCGGGATACTGTTCCATAAGAGCAAGCTGGTTTGCATAGGTTCTTGCACACTTTTTGATTGTTTCGGGTACGGGCCAGAGCCAAGCGGTATCCATATGTGAATGGCCGATAATACCTGCCGAAGGAGCTTCGGGGCCGTTCTTTACTGCAAGAACTTCTTTGAGGAAGGGATGAGCCGCTTTAAGAGCTGCTCTGAAGGTTTCTTCATCAACATCCTCATAAGAGTAATAAAGAACCTTGTGTGCTTCATAAAGAGCATTTACGATATCGCCTCTGCGGAATGAATATTCATCAAGGCATTCAACAAGCTCATTGATAACCTTAAGGTCAAAATAGAATTCCTGAATATCATAATCCTTAACACAGATATCCATACCGCCGTAGGTATAAACATAGTCAAGAAGAGGCTGATTCTCAAGAGGATCGCAGCCTTTATAGGGATGACCTGCATAAACCTCAAGAGCAATATCAATCTTTTCGCCTGCTTTTACATTCATTTTGAGAAGGTCGCAGTAATGGTTGCCGTGGCCTGTGAAAACGATTTTTGTTGCGAAAGTACCGAAAGGCTCGCCGTTAACCCAGAGAAGTGATTCATAGCCCTGAGTGCGGGGTTTGATGAAAAGGTTCTTGCCGTCAAGTTCTTCGGGAACGGTGAATTCACTCTTGAACCAGCAGAATGATCTGGGGCCGCCCCAGGTCTGACCCTTTTCAAAAGGCTTGAAAAGAGAAGCATCGGGGATTTCGTAGAGTCTTTCTGTTGTTTCGTAAGCCGAAGCATCGATTTCGGCTACTTTGGTAAACACCATAGGTTCAAGAGTATCCTCAAACCTCTGAAGTTTACCCAGCATACGCTGGATTTGTTTTTCTGTAAGCATATTAAAAACATCCTTTCGAGGATAAAAATTTTGTTATTTTGATTTGTTCATCGGGCATACTTTCATACATATACCGCAAACGGCACCTCTGCCGATTTTCTGAAATTTGGTTTTCATATATGTACTGCAGGCTTCGGGGTCAAATATCTCTTCTCTCGGAGTGCCCGGAGTCCAGTCACCGCCCTTTATAGCTTTTGCGGGGCAGGCTCTGACACAGATATCACAGCCTGTGCAGACACTTTTTGAAAGAGTGTTGTCACATTCAAACGGACAATCCGTAAACAAGGTACCCAAACGCACAAAACTGCCGTATTCGTTGTGAAGAAAGAGCGAGTTTCTGCCGATTGAACCAAGCCCTGCAAGGCAGGCACCTTTTTTATGAGAATAGCGTGCCATATAGTTCCAACCATCTTTGTTGATACTTTGAGAAGCGGCAACGGTAATATATTTATAACCGTTTCTCTGAAGGAACATTCCCGCCTGAAGAAGCATTGAATCAATAAATGCATTGACGTTGCGATAGTGATTGAAATAAGTATGAGTCGGTTCATCTTCAATCTCATCAATAATGCTCTCTGAGAGGCGGGCAACAATGCTTACGCCGTAAGGAAGAACCTCTTCGCCGTCTTCAACTTTGAAAAAGCCTACATCGGCAACTCCCTTTTCGAGCAAAAAATCTTTGAGTTCATTCTGAATACTCATTATTCAGCCACCTTCGTTTCAAAGCAGAGCCAACCGCCGCTTTCGTGACGGGCAATAACCTCAAGACCGTTTTCTGCAAATGCGGCAAGCACATCATCTTCTCTGGGCACAATGATACCCGAAGTAATGAAAACCGCACCGGGATTCATATAATTTTTTACATCTTCGCAGATTTTAACGATGATATCCGCAACGATATTTGCGGCAATGATATCAAACTTGCCTGTTACTTTATCGGTTGTTGAACCCTGAAGCACGGTAAATTCAGGCTCATCAAAGCCGTTGGTTTTACCGTTTTCTTTTGCGGTTTTAACTGCAAGTGCATCAATATCAACACCTACCGCACTGTCTGCACCGAGAAGAAGACAGGCAACGGAAAGAATACCGCTTCCGCAACCGATATCAAGAACGGTTTTGCCCGGATTTGCATATTTTTCAAGAGTTTCAAGGCAGAGCCTTGTTGTATCGTGAGTTCCCGAACCAAAAGCAAGACCCGGCTCAAGATGAAGCACCGCTCTGTTGCCCGCTTCATATTCATCCTCCCATATGGGGCGGATAAGAAGCCTTTCGCCGACGGGTATGGGTTTGAAATACTTTTTCCAGTTATTTTCCCAATCGGCATTTTTGCAAACAGCTTCGTCTATTTCATTTTCGATACCTTCTGCGTTAAGTCTTTCAGTAAGGAACGAAACCGCTTCTGCAGGGTTTTCTTCGGGTGAAATATAGATATGCACTATACCCTTTGTTCTGTCTTTTGCAAGCAGGTCTTCGTCAATAAGGTCGATTCTTGCAATCTCCCATGCTTCCTGTTCGAGAGTACGGTAATCTTCAATATAGATACCGTAAGGCACAGCCATCTGGGCGATATCGCCTGCTCTGTCAACATCATCTGCGTTGACGGTAATTTTAATTTCTGTCCAATCCATTATTTATCTCCGATTAATATTTATTGTGAACATCTTCGGCAAAGCAGAGGCAATCCTTGACCTCAATAACCGTTCCGTCATCGAGAATCGCCTTGCCGTTCATTCTGCCGAATACCTGATGCTGGTCTGTGATAATAACTTTAACGTCAATTTTAGCGGCTCTGTCAAGAATCGGTGTGAATTCCATTTCAAATCTGCCGTCACTCGATGTGAATGTCCACGGGTCCATATATCCGCTCTCGGGAATATTGAATGTTACATCGTCAAGCTTATGGCATTTGCCGTCATAAAAGAGCATATTTTCGCTTGCGGCGGTTGTATCACCGAAACCGTAGCCGATATTGAAGCCGAATGAGTGACCGTCAATATCCATATTGCCAGAGCCCCAATACCAGGTGTTATCGTAAGTCCATACGCCTCTGCCCCAGTCAAGAGTACCAAAGTCAGTTGCGGGGTCAAAAACATAGTCCTTACCGTCGAAAGTTGCTTTACCGCTTGCTCTCATACAGTTGATTTTCTGATTATAGTAGAATGCGGTTTTCTTCTCTTTCCACGGAGTTGCGATAACCATTGTATCCATAGGAGGCTGTTCAAGGGTTATATCGCAGGAAAAATCCTTGCCGTCACAGAATTTCCTGAAGTTGCAGATAATTCTTCTTTTGCCTTCTGAAACCTGAAATTCCATATCAAGGCGTTTATCGTGATAAACGGTGTTACCCTTTTCACTTGTGGAAGGAAGCTTGAACTTACCCATAGGCAGAGCGTTGAGGATTGTTTCGGTATGCTCCCAGGGTTTTGAAAAATCAAGAAGGCTTGCAGACTGCAGACCGATATATCCGTCATCGGAAATGGTGAAAGCCACACCGAAATTATTCTTTTCAGAAATAACAAGATAGTAATCCCATTCTTTGATTCTGAATTTGGGAGCCTTGATTGCATTACGGTCATATACCTGATAAAGCTGTTTTGACCAGCCGGGTTCTCTGAGGCTTCCGTCTTCTTTAAGCAAAGGCTGAACCTTGGTAATTTCGTGGTTTCTCATAAAATTATCCTCCTTATTCTTCAGTCAATGTAACTTCTCCGCCGCCTTGTTTACCGTGATTATAAAGATTACGGTTTTCAAGTGCCCACTGACGGGGAGTGAACGCACCTTCGTCAACAACTTCAACCGCTGAATGCATTTCATAAAGTCTTGCATCCATAAGGTCGAGCTGTGAAAGAAGTTCAGCTTCAATAAACATAGGAAGTTTTGCGGCACCGAATTCAGGCGTGCCGTGATGTGAAATGAGCATATGCTCAACAAGGGTAAGCGTTTC
>JAXJVE010000278.1:0-1498 GCA_036308705.1 Acutalibacteraceae bacterium | reverse complement strand
TACGACAGAAGCGAAAGAAGACCCAACAAAAAGGGCCGCAGAAAGGTTTGTGCTTTCTGTGTAGATAAAGTTGAATGCATCGATTACAAGGATGTAAACAAGCTTAACAAGTTCACTTCAGACAGAGCAAAGATCCTTCCCCGCCGTGTTACCGGCACTTGCGCTAAGCATCAGCGTGAGCTGACAACCGCTATCAAGCGTGCACGTCAGATTGCTCTGCTTCCCTATACCAGTGACTGATTATAAAATGCTTACGGCTTGACACTCAGGTGTCAAGCCGTTTTTTTATTCATCCAGATTTTTAACTGTCGGCAGGTTCCAATGGAATATCGTTGCGAGGATTCTTATAACGATAACCGAGCCTGCACCGAAAATGATTGCGAGAGTTGTTGAGCAGATATTATAATGTATCAATAAATAATATATAATCGCTCCGATGATTGCCGCAAGAGCATAAACTCTTTTGCGAAGAATCTTCGGCACCTTGCCTGCCATTATGTCACGCATTACGCCGCCGCCGATACCCGTCAGCACCGCAACAAAAACGGAGAGGAACATATTTTCCTCAAACCCGCAGGCGATTGAGCTGTTTACACCGCCCACAACGAAAACAGAAAGACCGATTGAATCGAATATGTTGATAACCTGCGAATAAACATCGTAGTGTTTCTTGATTTTTTTGCCGAAGAAATATGCGATAACAAAAACGGCAAGAGATGTGATGACTGCCGTTATGGCATAAACGGATTTGCGGAATGCCATCGGCGGAGTGTAGCCTAAAATCAGGTCACGCACAATACCGCCGCCAACCGCAGTGACCGTGCCGAGCACGAGTGCACCGAAAATATCAAATTTCTTTTCGAGTGCGGTTATAACGCCCGTTATCGCAAATGCGATTGTACCGATTATTTCAATTATAAGCATTATTGTTTCTATGGTCATAATTTTTTCTCCTGAAAAAATATTCGGCAATGAAGAAAATCAATCCGCCGACTGTATAACATATAATATCTTTTATGTCAAAGGTTCTGCCGATTACGGTGCTGATTATTACGTTATCGGCAAGACCGATAAGATTCACAAAATCGAAATACTGAAGTGCTTCAATAAACACCGCAAAGAGGGTTGCGAAAACGGGTAGCAGACGGATTCTGACGGGTATGAATATACGCAGAAATGCACAGACGAGAATGACGACGAGTATATCGCCGATATATGGGCGTACAAAAGCATCGTGAACAAAAAGAGCGATAAGAACTTCTGCGGCAAACAGAATGAGAAACAGTATCAGATATGTAATTCTAAGCTTTTTCTTCATTTTTTCTTTTCCTCAGTTTTGCAAAAAAATCAGAGAGAATTCCGGCACATTCTTCTGCCATAAATCCGCTTACAACTTCGGGCTTGTGATTATAGGGAAGGTCGAAAAGATTGACCACTGACCCGCACGAGCCCGCTTTTTTATCGCTTGCACCGTAAACGAGCCTGCGTATTCTTGAAT
>JAXJVE010000277.1:0-2378 GCA_036308705.1 Acutalibacteraceae bacterium | reverse complement strand
GATGTAGATATCAGAAATATCTTTCGGAGTATAGATTACCTGAAACGAAAGGTCATTAACGACCTTTTCGAGTGAAACCTGATATTTACTCATATGTTTCTCCTTATAAGCGGTCGGGAGTTATTCTGCACACCAACCCATATTAATGTTATTATAATATATATATATAAAATTTCCAACCCTTTTTATCAAATTTTCCAAAAAAATTACGGATACCCGTAGGTATCCGCATAAAAATCAAAGCTGAGTTGCGATGTTTTCGAATTTTGTTTTTGTTTCGTTGATTTTCTGCATTTCTGCCGCACAAGGACTGTACCATCCGCGTTTTTGCATTTCATTGAATACGCTGAACTGAATAGTATGCTCTTCTTTGAGAATATTGAGCATATCGCTCTGAAGCTGCTGATTGGTACATTCATTTGAAAAAGTATTATATACATCAGTCATATGCTTCTGTGATGCAAGAACATCATCCATAATTTCTCTGTCATTAAAATTTGAATTTATATTCATTTGTCTGCCCCCTATCAATAAAGATGACCCATAAGGGTGTCAAAATGCTGCTTATGCTGATTTGCGATCTGTTCACAGGTATTTTTGATTTGAGGGTCAGTCGCAGCCTGAGCATATGCTTTGTATTTTTTTACAAGATTCTGCTCACAGTTAAGCTGGTCTTCAAGTGCAGAAAGTTCTTTAGCTGTAAGGTTTGCCATAATATCGCTCCTTATAAATAATGTAAAAATATTATTATCAGAAAGCGATATAAATATACAAAAACGGCTGCTACCAAACGGTAACAGCCGTAAATTATTAAATTACATCATGCTTGCAACTTCAGCTGCGAAGTCGTCAACTTTCTTTTCGATGCCTTCGCCCTTTGCAAGACGTGTGAAACCGGTAACTTTAATATCTGCACCGATTGTCTTAGCAACGTTTGCAACGTAGCCGCTAACTGAACCTTCGAAAAGGTCTGAACGAACAAAAGCCTGGTCAAGAAGGCAAACTTCTGTATAGAACTTCTTGATTTTACCTTCGATGATCTTTTCCTTAACCTGTTCAGGCTTGTTAGCCATTTTGGGATCTTCGTTCATCTGAGCAAGGTTGATTGCCTTTTCCTTCTCAACAACTTCAGCGGGAACTGATGCTGCATCGAGATATGTGGGATTCATAGCTGCAACCTGCATTGCGATGTTCTTACCCATAGCAACGAACTCATCGTTTTCTGCTGCGTTTGTTTCAAAGCTTACGAGAACGCCTACTGAACCGCCGCCGTGAATGTATGAAACAGCTGTGCCTTCAACAAGTGCAAAACGACGAAGCTTGAGGTTTTCACGAATCTTAAGGAAGAGTTCCTGAATTGAATCAGCAACTGAAAGGCTGCCTTCTGAAATTGTTGTTGCAAGAAGTGCATCAAGATCAGCGGGTTTGCTTTCAACAACTGTTTTAGCAATCTGGTTTGCGAGAGCCTTGAATTCGGGGTTGTTACCAACGAAGTCTGTTTCGCAGTTAAGCTCAACAAGAGCTGATGATTTGCCGTCTGTGTAAAGACCGATAACGCCTTCAGCTGCAATTCTGCCTGCCTTCTTAGCTGCAGTTGCAAGACCCTTCTCACGAAGAATGTCTATTGCCTTTTCAACATCACCGTCAGCTTCAACGAGTGCCTTTTTGCAATCCATCATACCAACGTTTGTCTTTTCTCTGAGAGCCTGTACGTCTTTAGCTGTAAATGCTGCCATTGTATTATTCCTCCTCTGATGCTTCTTCTGCTGCGGGAGCTGTCTGCTCGCCCTGTCTGCCTTCGATGATTGCATCTGCCATTGCACCTGCAATAAGCTTAACTGCACGGATAGCATCATCATTGCCGGGGATTACGTAATCAACATCGTCGGGATCACAGTTTGTATCTACGATTGCAACGATGGGGATACCGAGCTTGTGAGCTTCAAGAACAGCAATCTTTTCCTTGCGGGGGTCTACTATAAACATAGCTGCGGGCTGCTTCTTCATTTCTGTGATGCCGCCCATGAACTTTTCGAGCTTTTCGATTTCAAGGTTGAGCTTTGTAACTTCCTTCTTGGGGAGAAGATCGAAAGTACCGTCTGCTTCCATAGCCTTGAGCTGTGCAAGTCTCTTGATTCTCTTCTGGATTGTGTTGAAGTTTGTGAGCATACCGCCGAGCCAACGTGCGTTTACGAAGGGCATACCGCAACGGATTGCTTCTTCCTTAACTGAATCCTGAGCCTGCTTCTTTGTACCTACAAAGAGAACTTCGCCGCCGTCTGCAGCGATTTCGCGAACGAACATATATGCTTCTTCGAGCTTCTTAACTGTCTTCTGAAGGTCGATGATGTAGATGCCGTTACGCTCTGTGAAGATGT
>JAXJVE010000276.1:0-3068 GCA_036308705.1 Acutalibacteraceae bacterium | reverse complement strand
GGTAATTGAATTTGATGTTCCCGTTTGTGAAATAAAAAGCGACACCGCAGATTCTTTCAGATAAAATAAAAATGCAGGTCAGTTGACCTGCATTTTTTTATTTATCGTATTTATGATTTTTTGTAACGCTTTTTGCAATATATATCGGTCTGCCTTTGGTCTGAATATAGGTTCTTGCGATATATTCGCCGATAATTCCGATGCAGCAAAGCTGAATTCCGCCAAGGAGCAGAATAAGAACAACGATCGTTGCATATCCCGGCACGGCTATTTCAAAGGCAAGCTTTTGCACAACAACAACGATAAGATATATTATCGAAAGAAAAGCCGTTATAAAGCCTATAACCGTTGAAAGCCTCAGCGGTGCGGTTGTGAAAGCAAAAATGCCTTCCATAGCATATTTAAAAAGCTTTCGGAACGACCATTTTGAGGTGCCCGTTGCTCTTTCTTCAACCTCATAGGGAATGAATTTTGTGTTGAATCCTACCCAGGAGAAAAGCCCCTTTGAGAATCGGAAATATTCATCCATCTGAAGAATCGCTTCAACCATAGGTCTGCGGAAGGTACGGAAATCGCTTGCGCCCTGAACAAAGTCAGTATCGGAATATCTGTTGATAATATTATAAAATCTCTTTTTGAAGAAAATGAGCAGTCTGCTCTCTTTTCTCTTATCCTGATATGCCGCAACGCAGTCATATTCAGGTTCATTATCAAGAGTATTCACCATATCAAGAGCGATTGAAGGTCTTTGCTGCAAATCAGCATCAATGATTGTTACATATTCGCCTTCGGACTCTTTAAGGCCTGCATACATTGCGGACTCTTTACCGAAATTCCTTGAAAAATTAACTATTTTAACGGGCAAATCGCCGTTGCAGAGTTTCTGCAATTCTTTAAAGGTACCGTCCTGGCTTCCGTCATTGACAAAAACCAGCTCATATTCAAAATCAACGCCTGCAAAATCTTTTTTGACCGCTTCATAAAAAAGCGATACGTTCTTTTCCTCATTATAACAAGGAACAACAAGTGAAAGTTTCATAAAACTTCATCCTTTAAGTTTCAGATATTTGCCGCTTTTTTGATATCCTCAACTCTGTCTGTCTTTTCCCAGGGAAGGTCAACATCTGTTCTGCCGATATGACCGAGAGCCGCACCCTGTCTGTAAATAGGTCTTCTCAGATCAAGTGTTTTGATAATACCTGCGGGGCTGAGGTCAAAAAGATCATTGACGATAGCCGAAATATCGGTATCTGCAATCTTGCCTGTGCCGAAAGTATCAACAAAAACAGAAACGGGCTGTTCAACGCCGATTGCGTATGCAAGCTCTACTTCACATTTCTTTGCAAGACCTGCTGCAACAATATTCTTTGCAACATAACGTGCTGCATAAGCTGCTGAACGGTCAACCTTTGTGGGGTCCTTACCGCTGAATGCACCGCCGCCGTGACGGGCATAACCGCCGTATGTATCAACAATAATCTTTCTGCCGGTAAGACCGCTGTCGCCCTGAGGGCCGCCTGTTACGAATCTGCCGGTGGGATTGATGTGATACTTTGTGTTTTCATCAAGCATATCTGCGGGAAGAGTTGTTTTAATAACTTTCTCAACGATATCTGCTCTGATCTGCTCAAGAGTAACATCAGCTGAGTGCTGTGAAGAAATAACAACGGTGTCAATTCTTACGGGTGTATGATTTTCGTCATATTCAACGGTAACCTGGCTCTTGCCGTCGGGACGAAGATAACCGAGAGTACCGTCTTTACGGACTTCTGTAAGCTTAGCACAAAGCTTATGAGCAAGTGAAATGGGAAGGGGCATAAGCTCGGGAGTTTCATCACAAGCAAAGCCGAACATCATACCCTGGTCGCCTGCACCGAGTCTGTCAACACCCATTGCGATATCGCCTGACTGCTTATCGAGAGCTGTCATAACAGCACAGGTATTGCAATCAAAACCGTATTCGGCATTATTATAACCGATATCGTTAACAACATCCCTTACAATTTTGGGAATATCAAGCTCTGCGGTTGTTGTGATTTCACCCATAACAAGAACCATACCTGTTGTGCAGCAAGTTTCACAGGCAACTCTGCCCATAGGGTCTTTTTCCATAATCGCATCAAGCACTGCATCTGAAATCTGGTCACAGATTTTATCGGGATGGCCGCCTGTTACGGATTCTGATGTGAATAAATAGTTTGCCATATCTTTCTTACCTCATTCAAAAATATTCTATCAACCAAACTGTCCTGAAAAAAACAACCCACCGAAGGGTCTTCGGCGGGCGAAAACACCTTATTTCTCGGCATTTCGCCGCAGGATTTAGCACCTTGCATAACACAGGTTGCCGGGCTTCACGGGGCCTGTCCCTCAGCCACTCTTAATAAGGACATATTCTATTGACAGTTTATTATAATATAATATGCGAATTTTGTCAACACCCTTGATTAATATAAAAAGCGGGCTATATCCTCAGTTTTATCGGCAATATAATCCGCACCGTTTTCACAAAGAACATCACGGTCACGGAAACCCCATGTTACGCCTATACACGGAATACCGGCATTTTTTGCGGTTATGCAATCCACTTCGGAATCGCCGATATAGACCGCATTTTCTTTTGAAGAACCGAGTTTTTCAAGAGCAATAAAAATCATATCGGGTGCAGGTTTGGGCGTGATTTCTTCACGCTGACCGACGGTTACATCAATCAGATTGCCAAAGAAAAACTCAACTATTTCAGCTGCCACTTCGTGCATTTTATTTGTCACAACAGCGGTTTTTATGTTTCTTTTTTTCATCTCTCCGAGCAATTCAACAATACCGTCGTAGGGCTTTGTTTCAACACGGGAATTGTTTTTATAATGCTCTTTGAATATTTCAAGGCATTTTTCCGCCGTGTGTGTATCCGTTCCTTCAGGCACACTGCGAAAAACAAGTTTTTTTACTCCGTTACCCACAAAACTGCGTATTTCATCGGTATTCCTTTCGAGAAAGCCGAATTTATCCAGAGCAAAATTCACGCTGTTTTTTAAATCCTCAAGGGTATTTGTGAGTGTACCGTCAAG
>JAXJVE010000275.1:0-3629 GCA_036308705.1 Acutalibacteraceae bacterium | reverse complement strand
GAATAAAATCACCAAGGTGGCTATCCTCCTCTTCACCGATAGGTGTTTCAAGAGAAACGGGTTCCTGAGCAACTCTTAAGATTTCACGAACCTTTTCAACGGGCATATCAAGTTTTTCTGCAATTTCTTCTGCAGTCGGGTCTCTGCCGTTTTCGTGAAGAAGCTGACTGTTTGTTTTCTTAACTTTATTAATGGTTTCAACCATATGAACGGGAATACGGATTGTTCTTGCCTGATCGGCGATAGCTCTTGTGATAGCCTGTCTGATCCACCATGTTGCATAGGTTGAGAACTTGAAGCCCTTTGTATAGTCGAACTTATCAACAGCCTTGATAAGACCGAGATTGCCTTCCTGAATAAGATCAAGGAACTGCATACCTCTGCCCACATATCTTTTTGCAATACTTACAACAAGACGAAGGTTTGCCTCCGCAAGACGCTGCTTTGCCTTGGGGTCATCATCAGAAATTCTGATAGCAAGCTCAATTTCCTCTTCGGGAGTAAGAAGGGGCACTCTGCCGATTTCCTTAAGATAAACCTTAACGGGGTCATCAACGGTCATACCCTTTTCATCTCCGCCGCCGATATCGAGCGACTTGGGAAGATCCACGCTGAAGTTTTCGATTGCCGCACTTGACAAATCGTCAACAACCTCGATATTGTTGGCTTCAAGCGTTTCATAAAGCTTGTCAAGTTCTTCAATATCAAGATCCATTTCGACAATATAAGTGTCGATTTCCTGTGTTGTCAGCTTACCTGCCGCTTTACCCTTTTCCACCAATGTTTTGAAAGGGATTTTCTTTTCGTTTCCTTCCATAAATCTCACATCCTAATATATATTTTATTTTTTCTTGAACAAATTAAGAAATTCCTCGTCGCTCATGGAAGATGTATCCGTTATTTTTTGCGACGATTTATCTTTAAGCACCGCAATGCAGTCCTCACACTCTTTCACCGTATTGCCGAGTGTTGACGAAAGGTGAAAAATTCTTGTTACGGAATCCATTTCCTCGGGCGTGAAATCCGATGAAAACACGCTCAGATTAGGCTCAACTCCGCTTTCAAGAGCTTTTACAAGGCTCTTCATAATTCTGCGGTTGAACGATGTTACAAAATCATCCGAAGAAATCTGCTCTTTTAATTTTTTATAAAAATCGGGGTTACGCATAAATGAAGCAATAAGCGTTTCTTCCGCCCTCGCCGCCTTCAGATTAGCCGCCCTTTCGGGGTTGTTTTTATCCTCAAAGCTCTTGGCGAGCATAACCTCGGTTTCCTGCCGTTTTTTAGTTTCTTCAAGGCGTTTAAGCTTACTCTCGGCAAATTTTATCTGAGTCATAATGCTGTCCGCACTGACACCCAGCTCATTTGAAAGGCGTGTTGAATAGATATCCCTCTCAATCGTGCCGCACGAAGCAAGAATCTGTGAAGCAGCAACAAGGAATTCAACCTTGCCGTCATCCGAAGATAAATCACATTTTGCCCTCGCCTCAAGAAGCTTGTATTCGGTTGTGCTTGCCGCACCTTTGAACAAATCGGCAAATCTTTCTTTGCCGTGGGTACGGATGATTTCATCGGCATCCTTGCCGCCCGTCATCTGCACAACCCTGAGCTTCAGCCCCGTTTTGTTGAGCACACCCAGTGCCCTTGCGGTTGCCGTACGCCCCGCACCGTCGTTATCATAACATATTATTACTTCATCCGCATAGCGTGAAAGCAGATTTGCCTGCTCACTTGTGAATGCGGTGCCAAGGCAGGCGATTGCGTTTGTGAATCCCGCCTGATGAAGAGCGATAACATCCATATATCCTTCAACAAGAATAAGCTTGTTATCGTTTGCGTTCTTGGCAAGATTCAGGCCGAAAACGCCGTTACTCTTCTTATAAACAAGAGTATCTGATGTGTTTATGTATTTGGGCTTTGAATCATCCATAACTCTGCCGCCGAAAGCAATAACATTGCCCCGAAGGTCGATTATGGGGAACATAACCCTGTTTCTGAAATTATCGTAATAATTGGCTCTTCCGTTTTTATCGGAACGCCTTGCAAGGTTCGCAAGCACAAGCTCGTGCTCGGTAAAACCTTTTGATTTAAGGTGATTTATAAGCTCCCGCCAATCGTTTGGTGCATAGCCTAGACCGAAGCGGCGGATTGTATTTATTGAAAGACCTCGTTTGAGAAAATAATCGAGTGCATCTTTATTCTTAGGGTCCATAAGACGCTCGTGATAAAACCTTGCCGCTTCCCTGTTTGCACTGAGCAGCTTCATTCTCTGCTTTGAGAGTGTATCGTCATAGCCGTCCTCGGGCATTGACATACCCGCCATCTGTGCAACGGATTTTACAGCTTCGATATAGTCGAGATTTTCCATTCGCCTTACAAATGTTATAACATCGCCGCCCGCACCGCAGCCGTAACAATAAAACGAATTGCTCTCAGGATAAACGGTGAACGACGGAGTTTTTTCATTATGGAAAGGGCAAAGACCGACAAGGGTTTTTCCTCTGCGTTTGAGGGTGATGCTTGATGAAATAACGGACTCTATATCTACCTTTTCCTGAAGTTCCTGAATGAATCTTTCGTTTATTCTCACAAGCTCACCGCCCTTTCATATCTTAAATATCAATTATAAAATCGTCTGTTTTACTCCACGCCTTGGGAACATAAAGTTCATTGAAAACACGGACTGCATATCTGTCCGTCATACCTGCAATGAAGTCGCACGCCGCAACGGCAACGCCTTCTTTTTCGGCAATACCCTGAAACTGAGGCGGAAGATTTTCGGCTTTTTTTGCAAAATGGAAGTAAAGACGCTGAATCATATCAACCGCTTTTTTCTCTTCGCTTTTGCAAACGGGGTTTGTATAAACCTTTGCAAACATAAAGCTGTGAAGCTCATCAAAAGCCTGTTTTATGCCGCTTTCAAGCACTATATCATCTTCGCTGTTCTCAATACAGCTCATAACAAGAGTATTTATTCTTGCACTTTTTGATGTGCCCAGTTCGTGGCGTATTGCAAGCGGAATATCGTCCTCACTCATAATACGGGCAACCGTTGCATCGTCAATATCGTGGTTGATATACGCAATTCTGTCTGCAAGACGGACTACCCTGCCTTCAAGAGTTGCCGCCTGTTCACCGTTGGTGTGGCGTTCAATTCCGTTACGCACTTCAAACGTAAGGTTAAGACCCTTGCCCTCTTTTTCGAGCGTATCAACAACTCTGAGGCTTTGCTCATAGTGTCTGAAACCTGACGGACACACCTCGTTGAGTGCTCTTTCGCCTGCGTGACCGAAGGGTGTATGACCCAGATCGTGGCCGAGTGCAATCGCTTCGGTAAGGTCGCCGTTGAGCCTGAGTGCACCCGAAATTGTTCTTGCAATCTGCGAAACCTCAAGAGTATGGGTAAGACGGGTACGGTAGTGGTCGCCTTCGGGTGAAAGAAAAACCTGAGTTTTATGCTTGAGCCTTCTGAACGAACTGCAATGAATTATTCTGTCCCTGTCACGCTGAAAAGCGGTTCTGACTGAGCATTCTTCTTCCGCACGCAGTCTGCCCTGACTCTGATCGGCAAACGCCGCACGAGGCGACAAAATCTGTTTTTCAAATTCACAGGTTTTTTCTCTTATATT
>JAXJVE010000274.1:0-2823 GCA_036308705.1 Acutalibacteraceae bacterium | reverse complement strand
GTTCCTTATCAGAATCTTGCTCTCTCACCTGCTTGTATGGTTTTCCATTACGGTCAGGAAATGTTCGAAGGTCTTAAGGCTTATAAGGGTGCTGACGGCGAAGTTCGTCTTTTCAGACCTGAAATGAACGCAAAAAGAACCAACGACACAAACAAGCGTCTTTGCATTCCCGAACTTCCCGTTGAGGATTTTGTTCAGGCAGTAAGCGAAGTTGTAAACGTTGACCGTGACTGGATCCCTTCAGCTCCCGGCACATCGCTTTATATCCGCCCCTTCATCATCGCAACAGACGATTTTCTCGGTGTTGCTCCTTCAAAAACATATCTTTTCATTGTTATCCTTTCACCTTCAGGTGCTTATTATTCAAGCGGTCTTGCTCCCGTAGGTATCTGGATTGAAGATGACTATGTAAGAGCAGTTAAAGGTGGTATGGGCTTTGCAAAAACAGGCGGTAACTATGCAGCAAGCCTTGCAGCTCAGGTTAAAGCTCACGACGACGGCTATTCACAGGTTCTCTGGCTTGACGGTGTTGAAAGAAGATATATTGAAGAAGTTGGTGCAATGAATATCTTCTTCAAAATCAACGGCACAATCGTTACACCTATGCTCAACGGCAGCATTCTTCCCGGTATCACAAGAAACTCTGTAATCGAGCTTTGCAAGAGCTGGGGTCTTCCCGTTGAAGAAAGAAAGATTTCTGTTGAAGAACTT
Organism: Acutalibacteraceae bacterium; assembly: GCA_036308705.1. Classification (GTDB taxonomy): domain Bacteria; phylum Bacillota; class Clostridia; order Oscillospirales; family Acutalibacteraceae; genus CAG-177. The sequence goes on along the minus strand of JAXJVE010000274.1, from coordinate 2,112 downwards.
CTTGAAGCTCAGAAGAACGGTACTCTTGAAGAATGCTTCGGTACAGGTACAGCAGCAGTTATCTCACCGGTTGGTAAGCTCCGTTATAAGGACGATGTTATGACCATCAACGGCGGCAACATCGGTGAAATCAGCCAGAAGCTTTATGATACCGTAACAGGTATCCAGGGCGGCACTTGTGAAGACAAGTTCGGCTGGGTAAAAGTTCTTTAATATGAACAGCAAAAGAATTACTCTTATTGCAGGTCATTACGGCAGCGGAAAAACCAACATTGCTGTTAACTATGCATTATGGCTTAAGAAGGAATACGATAAAGTTGTTATTGCAGACCTCGATATCGTAAACCCCTATTTCCGTTCAAAGGACAGCGAAAAACATCTTGAAGAGAGAGGGATTCACCTTATTTCTTCAGAATATGCAAACACAAATGTTGATGTGCCTGCTATGCCTTCTGAAGCATATTCGATAATTGATGATACATCAATCAGAGCTGTTATTGACGTTGGTGGCGATGACAGAGGTGCACTTGCTATGGGCAGATATGCACCGTCAATACTTGCCGAAAACGATTATGAAATGCTTCTTGTTATCAATAAATACAGACCGCTTACCCGTGACTGTGTATCAACTCTCGCAGTTATGCATGAAATTGAAACAGCGTGCCAAATGAAATTCACAGGCATAATCAACAACTCAAACCTTGGTGATGAAACAACCGAAGAAACTGTTTTTTCATCAGTTAATTATGCCGAAGAAATTTCAAAGGCAAGCGGACTGCCGATAAGAATGACCACAGTAAAAGAAGATTTATATAATACACTTAAAGAAAAAGTTGTTAACTGCACTGCGATAAAGCTTTATGTTAAGCAATCGTGGGCAAAACAGGAGGAAGATTTATGGCAAAAGTAACCTTTAATACCGACCTTTGCAAGGGCTGCGGTCTCTGCGTCGGTGCTTGCCCCAAAAAAATTGTGGCATTGCTCAAGGATGAAATCAACGCCAAGGGTTATCACCCCGCAGGCATAACAGACCAGTCAGCTTGCATCGGTTGTGCATTCTGTGCAACAATGTGCCCCGACTGTGTTATTACGGTTGAAAAGTAAGGAGAATTAAAATGGCTGAAAAAGTTTTGATGAAAGGTAACGAAGCTCTTGCGGAAGCTGCTATCATGGCAGGCTGCCGTCATTACTTCGGTTACCCCATTACCCCTCAAACAGAAATCGCAACATATATGGCTAAGAGAATGCCCGTTATTGGCGGTACATTCCTTCAGGCTGAAAGTGAAGTTGCTGCAATCAATATGATTTACGGCGCAGCTGCAGCAGGCAAAAGAGCAATGACTTCAAGCTCAAGCCCCGGAATCGCACTTAAGAGTGAAGGTATTTCATACCTTGCAGGTTCAGACCTCCCTGCTCTTATTATCAACGTACAGAGAGGCGGCCCCGGTCTCGGCGGTATTCAGCCCTCACAGTCAGACTATTTCCAGGCTACAAAGAGTGCAGGTCACGGCGACTTCAAACTCATCGTTCTTGCTCCCGCATCAGTTCAGGAAATGGTAGACCTTACCTTCAAGGGCTTTGACCTTGCCGATAAATACAGAATGCCCGCTATGCTTCTTTCAGACGGCACAATGGGTCAGATGATGGAACCTGTTTCACTTGATATGGGTGAAGTTAAAGAATATGACAAATCATCATGGGCTGCTTGCGGTACAAACTGCGAGAGAAAGCACAATGTTGTTAACTCTCTCTTCATTCAGCCCGAAGAACTTGAAAAATACAACTTTGAACGTTACGAAAGATATGCTCAGATTGAAGCAAACGAAGTTATGTATGATGAATACAAAATGGAAGATGCTGAAATCTGCATCGTAGCTTACGGCGTAGCAGCAAGAGTTTCACAGAACGCTATTGATAAGGCACGTGAACAGGGCATCAAAGTTGGTATGATCAGACCTATCACTCTCTGGCCCTTCCCCAAGGCTGTTCTTAATGCTGCAGCAGATAAAGTAAAGGCATTCATCAGCGTTGAACTTTCAATGGGTCAGATGATTGAAGATATTGAACTCGCAACCCGTTGCAAAAAGCCCGTTCTTCTCTGCAACAGAGTTG
>JAXJVE010000273.1:0-1092 GCA_036308705.1 Acutalibacteraceae bacterium | reverse complement strand
GCTGTACTGTATGGAACAATCTCAATATCGGTTCCCGTTACGCTGTATTTTGTGAGCCATGTGATACTTACTTCGCTTGAAGAATCTTCGCCGAGCGAAACCGCAATGTGCGAAGGCAAGCGGTAGTTATCCTGAGTTGCTTCAACCTCAACAGGGCCGCTATATGTGATTGTTGCGGTGTTGTCTGAAAATTCATCGGGTGAATTATCAAAGACAAGAGAACTGAGCATCCACTTTAATGTGAAGCCCCAGGCTTCATACTGGCTCTGAGTTATGTATTCGCCCATAAGATGGTCGATGATCGCATCAACTGAGCTGTATTCTTCGGGAATAACGGGTATTGAAAGAACGGAATTGACAAGATTTATAAAACTGTTGTTGCCGCCGAGAAGAGCCTCAACGCTGCTCTGAAGAACAAGACCGAGCACACGGAAAATATTGCCTTCGGGGAAAAGCTCACCGGGGTTGAAGTCAAGATTTGCAAGAATTTCGTTCTGAATAAGGTCTTTTATAAGAACTTCACGAAGAAGATTGAAGATTTCTTCGGCAAGCTCACCGCTGTCGAGCCTGCTGATGGCATCGTTTATAAATTCGATATCGGAAACATCCTCGTCACCGCCGTAGTAAGTGTAGAGAACAACGGTTGCAAGGTCGGAAAGAGTTGCGCCGCCCTCGTGAGTTGAACCGATATATTCATTGAGCATCTCTGCAGGATATTCGCTTATTTCATAGCTGAGAAGCTTATGGATAAGCACTTCAACCTTTGCAAGAGTTTCTTCGGGATTGTTGATATAAACCTCATCAATCTGACCCGCAAGGTCTTCAATAAAGCCCATAATGTTTGAACTTACGGTAAGAATTTCAACCGAACCGATTGCAAGACCGTTTGTGCCGAGAGCATCAATTATAATCTGCTCAAGGTCAAGATTCATAAGCTTGAGATAGTTGAGAAGACCGCCTTCGTTCTGAATATCAACAAAAACATCGTCAACAACACCTCTGAGAGCACCCATAACAAGATCTTCAATGCTGTTTTCGCCGAATGTCATACCGAATGACTGAGTAAACTTGAAGGGAGCTTCGTAAACCGTT
>JAXJVE010000272.1:0-2113 GCA_036308705.1 Acutalibacteraceae bacterium | reverse complement strand
TCACTCGCTTGTGCAGGTGCTGTTCTTGCAGCTGTATGGGCTGATGAACCGATGGTAACCGTTGACTGTCTCGGTCAGGAATTCCTCGATTACGTTAAAGACGGTATGAAGATTACCGTTGACGAAGACGGTACCGTTACCGTTGAATAATTTTATCAACAAATAATAAATGGCTTGCATCGGTTTTCACCTTTGCAAGCCATATTTTTATATTTTATTTATCTGAAAGTATCTCTTTTGCACTTGCTGCAAGACCGGCTATTCCCTGTAAGTCGCTGGGAATTATAAGCTTTGTTGCCTTGCCGTCTGCGGCAGCTTCAAATGCTTCAAGGCTCTTTAATGTGAGATATCCCTGACCGGGTGCAGCTTCGTTGATAAGATTAATAGCCTGAGCTCTTGCCTCTTCAACTCTGCGGATAGCTTCCGCTTCACCTTCGGCTTCGACTATTTTTGCTTCTCTGATAGCTTCTGCGGCAAGAATTGCACTCTGCTTTTCAGCCTGTGCCGAAAGAATCATACTTTCTTTCTGACCTTCAGCAACAAGAATTTTACTTGCCTTTTCTCCCTCTGCGGTAAGGATTGCCTCTCGACGCTGACGTTCAGCCTTCATCTGCTTTTCCATCGCATCCTGAATTTCTTTGGGAGGCAGGATGTTTTTGAGTTCAACTCTGTTAACCTTGATACCCCAGGGGTCTGTTGCCTCATCAAGAATACCTCTGATTTTTGCATTAATGATATCTCTTGAAGTAAGGGTGTTATCAAGTTCCATTTCACCGATGATATTTCTGAGGGTTGTTGCGGTAAGATTTTCAATAGCTGAAAGAGGTCTTTCAACGCCGTAAGCAAAAAGCTTGGGGTCTGTTATCTGGAAGAAAACGATTGTATCAATCTGCATTGTAACGTTATCTTTTGTGATAACCGGCTGAGGCGGAAAGTCAACTACCTGCTCTTTGAGAGAAACCTGTTTTGCAATTCTTTCAATAAAAGGTATTTTGATGTGAAGACCTGTCTGCCAGGTTGCACTGTATGTGCCGAGACGCTCAATAACATAAGCTCTCGACTGCGGAACGATTTTGATGTTTGTGATAACAAGCACAATGGCAGCTATTGCAAGCACCACGGGAATTCCCCAAAGAAAATCAAAATTCATAATATTTCCTCCTTAATTCTTTTTTACAATAAGTTTAACACCGTCTATTTTTTCAACGGTAACTTTTTCATCTTTTTCAATAACTGAATTGTCTGATGAGCGTGCAGTCCATATTGCACTGTCAACATTCACCTGACCTTTTGCATCTATGTTGTTGATGGTTTCGGTAACAACAGCAATCTTGCCTATACATCGGTCTGCATTGGTAGGCTGTGCGTTGGTTTTTGTAAGCTTTTTTGCAAGAGGTCGGGTTAAAACGAGAGCTGCTGCGGAAACCGCAATAAAAATAACCCACTGAAGCCACATCTGAGCACCCAGACGCTCCGCAACAATCGCACCCAGGGCACCTGCCGCAAACCATATTGTGACCATCTGTGCCGTTACGGCTTCAACAACAATCAGAAGAATGAGCAGCACCACCCAAAAAATCAGCATTGCAAAATCCGGCATATTTTCACTCTCCTTTCTTTAACTACATTATAGCAATATAATTATTGTTATGCAATAATTATATAAAATGTTTACAAAATATTTTCAATGCGTATCATTTCACATTCTCTGAGATTTTTTATCATATTTATTGCATCAATACACATTTTTTTCATTTCTTCTTTTCCCGAACATTCAATAATCTGAGGTAAGGATGTGATGTTTCTGCCAAGCTCATCTATTCCGTCGTGGAGCACTATCGAGCGAAGCAGACCTGATGACTTTTCCCATTGTGAAACAATAACTTCTGCTTTTTCTGAAAGTTGTTTTTCAGGAATTTTATCCGCAACCGTGATAAGCGTGTCAAGTTCTTTTTCAAGCATATTCATCTCATTTGCAAACATATAATCCGTCCATATTGTAACCGCAACCGCTCCGAGAAGAAGAAAGCACGCCGCCGCAACCCTTTTCATTATCCGTCATCCTTTCGTGAAAGATACGACACACCGTCAGAATCAACGCACATTATCAGTA
>JAXJVE010000271.1:0-1570 GCA_036308705.1 Acutalibacteraceae bacterium | reverse complement strand
CAGTAAAGGCGAAGGTGCAGAAAGAATAAAAGAGCTTGGTGTTGAGAATTTGTTTTTTGCTTGCGAAAAAGAAAAAACTTTTGACGAGATAATCAAAACCTGCAAAGAAGATTTATATAATATTTCGATAAAGGCAGCAAAAAGCGGTGTCGTATGACACCGCTTGATTTTTTTATTTGATTTCGATAACGGTATAACCCTGTTCTTCTACCGCATTAATGAGTGTTTCGTTGCTCACATCTGCGGTAAGAGTAACAATGGCGGTATCTGTTTCGTGGTTAACATCCGCAAAGTCAACGCCGTCAATTTCTTCAAGAGTTTTCTTTACTCTTGCTTCACAGTGACCGCACATCATACCTTCGATTTTCATTGTTTTTTCCATAACTTTTTTCTCCTTTATTTTAACTTTTATTTTTTTATCTTTTTTTGATGAGTGGATTTTAAAAACATTAAGTCTGAGTGCATTTGTAACAACACAGAAACTTGAAAGGCTCATTGCCGCCGCACCGAACATAGGGCTGAGTTCCCAACCGAAAAACGGAATTAAAAGACCTGCCGCAAGGGGGATTCCGAGAGTGTTATACATAAATGCCCAGAAAAGATTCTGATAAATGTTACGCAAGGTCTGACGGCTGAGTCGTATTGCCGCAGGTACATCTGTAAGTTTGCTTTTCATAAGCACGATATCTGCCGCATCAACAGCGATATCCGTTCCCGCACCTATTGCGATGCCTGTATCGGCACGGGTCAGTGCAGGTGCATCGTTGATGCCGTCGCCAACCATAGCAACTCTCTCTTTTTTCATCAGTCTGCGTATAACAGTTTCTTTGCCGTTTGGTAAAACACCCGAAATTATCTCGTCAACGCCAACCTTTTTACCGATTGCATTGGCAGTTTTTTCGTTATCGCCTGTAAGCATAATAACTCTTATACCCATATTTTTCAGCTGTTTTATTGCTTCGGAGCTTTCGGCTTTTATTGTATCTGCAACGGCAATAATACCGAGCAGTTTTTTATCTTTTACAAAAAGCAAGGGAGTTTTACCTTCTTCTGAAAGTGAAAATACTGTTGATTTTTCGCTTTCGGATACATCGGTTTTGCTCTCAATAAATTTAAGGCTTCCGCCCAAAACGGTGGTGCCGTTTATTTTTGCGGTAACTCCGTTGCCCGGCAAAGTTTTGAAAAATTCTGTTTCGTCAGCACTTAATCCGATTTCTTCCGCTTTTGATACAACAGCTTTTGCCAGCGGATGTTCACTTTTTTTCTCAAGCGATAACGCAGTTTTTAACAGCTCATTTTCACTTATACCAAAGGGAATAATATCTGTAACAACAGGAGTGCCGTTTGTTATTGTGCCTGTTTTATCAAGCACAACAACGCTTACTTTCCCTGCATTTTCAAGTGAAGTTGCGTTTTTGAAAAGTATTCCGTTTTTTGCACCCAGACCGCTCGAAACCATAATCGCAACAGGTGTTGCAAGCCCGAGAGCACAGGGACAGCTTATTACAAGAACCGAAATTCCTCTTGCAAGAGCGTAGCCGAAATCATAACCCGCAATAAGCCAGCCGAT
>JAXJVE010000270.1:0-19651 GCA_036308705.1 Acutalibacteraceae bacterium | reverse complement strand
GCCCAGACTCAAGCCTCCCTTCCCCGCACAGAAGGGTTATATGGATAAACCTTCAAATATCAACAACGTTGAAACATTTGCAAATGTTTCGTGGATTATAAACAACGGCGGCGAAGCTTTTGCCGCTATGGGTACCGAAAACAGCAAGGGCACAAAGGTTTTTGCTCTCACGGGTAAAATCCGCAAGGGCGGTCTCGTTGAAATTCCTATGGGTAAAACTCTCCGTGATGTTATCTACGGAATCGGCGGCGGTATCCGTGACAACAAGGAGTTCAAAGCTGTGCAGATGGGCGGCCCCTCAGGCGGCTGTATTCCCGCAGACCTTCTTGATACAATTATTGATTATAAGGCTCTTGCCGCAACGGGTGCGATTATGGGCTCGGGCGGTATGGTTGTTATGGATGAAAGCACCTGTATGGTAGGTATGGCTAAATTCTTCCTCGATTTCACCGCACTCGAATCCTGCGGTAAGTGTGTACATTGCCGTATCGGTACTGCAAGAATGCAGGAAATTCTTACCCGTATCGTTAAGGGCGAAGGCAAAGACGGTGATATCGAGCTTCTTGAAGAGCTTTGCGAAGCAGTTAAAGACGGTGCACTCTGCGGCCTCGGTCAGACTGCTCCCAACCCTGTACTCACAACTATCAGATATTTCAGAAACGAGTATGAAGCACATATCAGCGAGAAGAAATGCCCCGCAAAAGAATGTGTTGATTTGCTCACCTATTCGATTGATGCCGAAAATTGTAAGGGCTGTACTCTCTGTGCAAAGAAATGCCCCGCAAAGGCAATCAGCGGTGCCGTTAAAGAGGCACATATCATTGATGAAAATGCTTGTATCCGCTGCGGTCAGTGTGTAAACTCCTGCCGCTTCGGTGCAATAATTGTAGAATAAAGGAGGCGGCATAATGGAACAGATTAAACTTACTATCAACGGCAAAGAAGTTGTCGGTAACAAAGGCGAAACAATTCTCAACATTGCCGCTGCAAACGGCATAGATATTCCTAACCTCTGCTACAACGGTCAGCTCAAGCTCTACGGTGCTTGCGGTCTGTGTCTTGTTGAGGCTGAGGGAAGCCCCAAGCTTATGAGAGCCTGTGCAACTTTTGCTCAGGACGGTATGAATGTAAGCAGCGAAACCCCCAGAGTTAAAAAGGCAAGAAAAATTGCACTTGAGCTTATTATGAGTGACCACGAGGGCGACTGTGTTGCACCTTGCTCACTCAACTGCCCCGCACACACCGATATTCAGGGTTATCTCAAAGCAATCGCAAACGGTGACGATAAGGAAGCTGTTAAAATTATCAAGGAGAAAATCCCCATTCCCGCATCAATCGGCAGAGTTTGTCCCCATCCCTGTGAGTCACATTGCCGCAGAAGACTTGTTGAAGAGCCTCTTTCGGTTGCATATCTCAAGGCTTTTGCCGCAGATAATGACCTTGCATCTGCTGAACCTTACACCGCAATCTGCGATGAAGCAACAGGCAAAAAGGTTGCAATCATCGGCGGCGGCCCCGCAGGTCTGACTGCAGCATACTATATCCGCCTTGCCGGTCACGATGTAACAATCTATGAAGCAATGCCCGAAATGGGCGGTATGCTCCGCTACGGTATTCCCGAATACCGCCTTCCCAAGGCTGTGCTTGCCAAGGAAGTTGAAGCAATTGCGAAGCTCGGCGTTGAAATGAAGAATAATATCAAAGTCGGCAAGGATATTTCGTTTGAAGAAATCAGAAACGGTGCTGATGCGGTGCTTGTTACCGTTGGTGCCTGGAAGGGCAGCAGTATCCGATGCAAAGGTGAAGAACTTGACGGAGTTCTCAGCGGCATTGATTTCCTTCGTGAAGTCAATATGGGCAACATCCCCGAAATCGGCAAGAATGTTGCAGTTGTCGGCGGCGGTAACACCGCAATGGATGCTTGCCGTACAGCGGTAAGATGCGGTGCTGAAAATGTTTATGTTATCTACAGAAGAACAAGAGCGGAAGCTCCCGCTGAAGATATAGAAATAGAAGAAGCAATTGAAGAAGGCGTTGAGTTCCTTTTCCTTACAAATCCCGATGAAATCATCGGCGAAAACGGTAAGGTCAAGGCGGTTAAACTTCAGATTATGGAACTCGGCGAGCCCGATGCTTCGGGCAGAAGAAAGCCCGTACCCGTTGAAGGCGAATTCAGAACTATTGAGGTTGATACCGTTATCTCGGCTATCGGTCAGAAGTATGCTCCTTCGGGTCTTGAAGAAATCGGTACAACAGGCTGGGGCACAATTCAGGCTGATGAAACAACCTGTCTTACAAATATCGAAGGTGTTTTTGCCGCAGGCGACGCCACCAACAACGGTGCTTCAATCGCAATTGATGCAATTGCAGAGGCAAATATTGCCGCAAGAGCAATCAATGCATATCTTCTTGGTATGCCTATGGATTTCCCCAAGCCTTATTATTCAGAGCGTAAGGTAACCGCAGAAATGCTTGCAGACAGAGAAAAGAAGCCCAGAGCGGTTATGTCGGTGAAAGACCCCGAATACAGAAAGCATAATTTTGACGCTGTTCTCAACGGATTTACCGAAGAACAGGCACGAGAAGAAGCAAAGAGATGTCTTGAGTGCGGCTGCCACGATTTCAAGGATTGCCGTCTTATTCATTACGCAAACTTTGACCCCATTGAGCCTTCACGCCTTGCAGGTGAAAAGCACAGCTGTTTCAAGGAAACACGCCTTGTTTCAATCGAGCGTGACCAGGGCAAGTGCATACTCTGTAACCTTTGCGTGCGTACCTGTAAAGAAGTTGCGGGCGAGAGTATTCTCGGCCTTGTAGGCAGAGGCTTCAAAACCGTTATCAAGCCCGAATTTGAGGGCACGGACAGAATTGCGGTTTGTAAGGATTGCCGTAAGTGTGCGGAAATCTGCCCCACAGGTGCTCTTAAAATCTTATAATAAACAAAAAGAACCTCGGCAAAAACCGAGGTTCTTGATTTTTTATTTCTCAGCATGCTATAAGCTGAATGAATGATGCGAGAGTATCGAGTATAAAAGGAATGATACTTCCGATAAAGTCAAGAAGCTTTCCGATGAAATTTGTTTCGATTATAACTTCAATAAGGTTTTTGAGTGAGCTGATTATTGCACCAAAATCCATAGTAAATACTCCTTTCATCATAATCTTTACTTTATTATAATCCATTCTGTGGAAAATTTCAATAGCAATACTTGATTTTTTGAACACTTCACATTAGAATTAATATAATATAATCGGGAGGATTTAAGATGACGGATAAAGAAAAAATGCACACGGGTGATGTATATTACCCGAGCGGCGATGAAATAATGAATGAACAGCTTGAATGTCTTGACAGGCTTTATGATTTCAATATGACAAGACCTACTGAGCTTGATAAACGCGAAAAAATGCTTAAAGAAATGTTTGCCGAAATCGGTGAAAATTGCTATATCGAACCGCCTTTGCACGCAAACTGGGGCGGCAAACACGTTCATTTCGGCGATAATGTGTATGCAAATTTCAACCTGACTATGGTTGATGATACACATATTTATGTTGGCGACTGCACACTTTTCGGCCCGAATGTTGTTGTTGCAACTGCAGGCCATCCCATCGACCCCGAGCTTCGTTCAAAGGCTTATCAGTTCAATATGCCCGTTCATATCGGCAAAAATTGCTGGATAGGTGCGGGTGCGGTTATTGTGCCCGGCGTTACAATCGGCGATAATACGGTTATCGGTGCGGGAAGTGTTGTTACAAAGGATATCCCGTCAAATGTTGTTGCGGTTGGCAACCCCTGTAAAGTTTTGCGTGAAATAAGCGATTATGATAAAGAATACTATTTCAGAAACAGAAAAATAAACTATGATAATCTTTGATTGGTGATTTTATGGAAATGGTGCTTCTCACCGCTCTCGGTGTGGGCGGTGCAACGGTTATCGGCTCGGTAATCGGATTTATATTCAAAAAGATATCGCATAAATTCAGCGATATTGTGCTCGGTTTTGCGGCGGGCGTTATGCTTGCGGCGGCGGTGCTCGGGCTTATACTCCCGTCTGTTGAATACGGCGGCAAATACGGTCTGCTCATCACCGTTGCGGGTGTATTCACAGGTGCTCTCTGTATTAACCTTGTTGATAAAATCGTTCCGCATCTTCACGCAATGGTCGGTTTGGATTTTGAGGGCAACAAAGAGAGCGAAAAGCTCAGCAAAGTGCTTTTGTTTGTAACGGCTATTGCCATTCATAATCTGCCCGAAGGCATTGCGGCGGGTGTGGGTTTCGGCTCGGGAAACACATCGGAGGCTCTTCTGATAGCAGGCGGTATCGCTCTGCAGAATATCCCCGAAGGTATGGTTATTATCGGGCCTATGCTTGCGGCGGGGATTACGCCCAAAAGAACCTTTGTCTGTGCAATGATAACGGGTCTTATCGAAGTTGTCGGCACTCTTCTGGGCTATTTTGCCGTCAGTATCGCAACCGCAATTCTGCCGTTTGCCCTTGCTTTTGCGGGAGGTACGATGCTTTATGTTATCAGCGATGAAATGATACCCGAAACCCATTCCCACGGTAGCGAAAGGGGAGCAACCTATGCTCTGCTTGTCGGCTTCTGCGTGATGCTTGTTTCGGATGTGCTTCTGGCATAAAAATAACTCTCGTCAGAAATTGACGAGAGTTTTATTTTTAGCCTTTAACGGTGCCGCCCTTCATCTTAATAAGCTCTCTGTAGCTGATAAGTTCAACGCCGTGGTCTTTGAGATATTTATGTGTATAGGGGTCTTTCATAAGTTCATATTCCCATACTCTGTCCTGCCATCTTGCGGTGATACCCTTGAGTTCATCGCTTTCAACTGAAGGATGAATGAAGGTTTCTGTTACTCCGTCTTCGGGAATGTCAACCCAGATTTTGAGAATTGTTTCTCTGTATTTTTCATAGCTTTCACGCATCTCATCATTCCAATCGGGGAAGAGGAGATAATCGGGGATAACTACATTATACTTTTTACCCCAATGCTTTGAAAGGTATGTTATTCCCGCATAGAGGAAGTAAGGTGTGCCGTTGGGGCAGATTCTTTTATCGTGCTTTGTGTAAAGACGGTATGCATAGCCGTATTCACCGCAAACACGAAGAGTCATCTTTGCAAGACCGAGTCTGCCTGTGTAGTGACCGTAAAGTGAGCCCATGTGGTTATCGGTATGTGAGGGCTTCATTCCCATGCTGTGAGCAAGGTCAATCTGTGCTCTGATTTCAGCTTCAAGGTCTTTATATGAAGCGTTCTTTTCAACCTGATCGCTCTCGTGCCACATAAAGCCTTCTTCGTCGATAAGAGATTTGCCGTTTGTGAGGGGCTTCCAGCGGTATTTACCCCATTCGCTTGTCATTGTAAGATGAACACCGATTGCGTACTCGGGGTGTGCTTTTGAAAATTCAACAGCATCAGCCGCAGTGGGGCAGGGCATCATAATGGTTGCGGATTTGAGATATCCGCCTTCAAAAAGCTCTGCAACCGCAGTGTTTGCCGCGTTACACATACCGTAGTCGTCTGCGTTAACAATAAGATACTTTGCCATATTACCAATTCCCTTCCGATATTTTCCAAGTATATCATATCACAAAAAAATAAAATAATCAATATCTGATTATTTTGCGATTTTAATATTGACTAACTATTTTGGTTGCTATATTATAATGTTATAAATGGAGGGATACAAATGATTAAATTCGGAACAGGCGGCTGGAGAGCAGTTATAGGCGATGATTTTATTTGCGAAAACATACGCCGTGTTGCGGCAGGTGTGCTTGAACTTGCAAAAGAACAAAACAAAACGGACAAGCCCGTTATTATCGGTTATGACCGCAGATTCCTTTCGGTTTCAGCGGCAAAATGGGTTGCAGAAGTGCTTGCAGAGGGCGGCATCGAAGTCTGGTTCCTTAACCGCTCGGCACCCACTCCGCTTATTATGCACACCGTTAAAGATAAGAATTTATATTTCGGTATAGAGATTACAGCAAGCCATAACCCCGCAAACTACAACGGCATAAAGCTTTTTGTTGAAGAGGGCAGAGATGCTTCTCTTGAAGTTACTCACCGTCTTGAAGAGATTATAGAAAACATATCTTCACCCGCATACATTGAGTTTGACGAGGCGGTTGAATCGGGCAAAATCGTTTATCAGCGTAATCCGTTCAACAAATTCCTTGATGATATTATTGATTTGCTCGATATGGATGCACTTCGTGAAAGAGGATTGAGAGTTCTTTTTGATGCAATGCACGGCTCAGGCTCATATCCTCTTGAAGTTATTCTTCATACAGCACGATGCACCATTGATACAATCAATCTTAATAAAGATGCGTTTTTCGGCGGTCAGATGCCCGCACCTACAGAGAAAACTCTTGCAACGCTCAGCAACCTTGTTATTGTAGGCGATTACGATTTCGGTATTGCGATGGATGGCGACGGCGACAGACTCGGCATTGTTGATAAGTTCGGTCATTACATCAACGCAAACGAAATTCTGTGTATGCTTTATTATTACCTTGTAAAACACAAGGGTTGGAAGGGCCCCGTTGTAAGAAACCTTGCAACAACTCATCTTCTTGATAAGATAGCGGAAAGCTTCGGTGAGGTTTGTTACGAAGTGCCCGTAGGCTTCAAGTATATTTCGTCAAAGCTTGATGAAGTTGATGCCGTGCTCGGCGGCGAATCTTCGGGCGGTCTTACCGTAAGAGGTCATATATACGGCAAGGATTCCGTGTATGCGGCGGCACTTTTTTCAGAAATGGTAAGCGTAACGGGTAAATCACCCACCGAGATTCTTGAAGAAATCAAAGAAATCTACGGCAGCTATGTTATGGTTGAAGATAACCTTTGTTTCGCACCCGAAAGAAAAGAAGAAATCAACAAAATCATTATGATTGATAAGCTTCTTCCCGATTTCGGAAAGAATATTGTCAGGGTTAACTACGAAGACGGCTGTAAGGTTTATTTTGAAGATGACAGTTTTGTTATCTGCCGTTTTTCGGGCACAGAGCCTCTGCTCCGTATATTTGCAGAGAGCAGTGACGGTATCGATGCAAAAAAATATATTGCGGATTTCAGAGATTTTCTGAAGATATAAAAAAACGGGAGTTGTCAGATGACAACTCCCTTAATTTTTGAGTTATTATTTTGCTTTTTTGCCGTCAAGGAATTTATAAACAAGAGCAGCAAGTACACCGCCTGCAAGAGGGCCGACGATGAATACCCATACATCTGCAAGGTTGCCTGAAAGAAGAGCAGGGCCAAAGCTTCTTGCGGGGTTAACCGAAGTGCCTGTGAATGCAATGCCGAAAAGGTGAACAAGTGTAAGTGAAAGACCGATTACGATGCCTGCAACCGCACTGTTTTCAACCTTTGATGTAACGCCGAGAATGGTAAGAACAAATACGAAAGTAAGTATAACTTCAATGAGAATTGAAAGAGCAACATCGCCGTTGAAAAGACCGTTTGAACCAAGGTTGCTTTCGGGAGCAAAGAGCTTGAGCACGCCCGCACCTGCGATTGCACCTGCAAACTGAGCAACAACATAGCCGATAAAATCAACGATACTGAGCTTGCCACTTACGAGCATTGCGATTGAAACTGCGGGGTTGATGTGGCAGCCCGAAACATTGCCTATTGAGTAAGCCATTGCAACGATAACAAGGCCGAAAGCAAGAGCCGTCATAAGATATGCGGCTCCGTTTTCAACGGAACAGCCCGTTGCAACTGCGGTACCGCAAGCGAAAAGAACGAGTACGAAAGTACCGATGAACTCTGCGAGATATTTTTTTACTGATTGCATAAATATTCCTCCTTATGCTTTTTCTTTATTTTAACAAAGAAAAATATAAAATGCAACAGAATAATAAATGGTGTTGTAATTTTTTCTATATGAGGGCAGTAAAACTTGCTGATTTTTGTGATTTATAAAAAAATTGAATTGTGAGCAAAAAAAATCGCAAAAAAATATATACAAATCAAAAAAATTGTGATAAAGTAAATATGTTTTAAAAACAAAGGAGTGTTGCATTATGACAAAGATTTATGAAGGCAAAACAAAAGACGTTTATTCACTTGAAAACGGCAACGTAATGCTCAAGTTCAAGGATGATTGCACAGGTAAAGACGGCGTTTTTGATCCCGGCGAAAATACCGTTGGTCTTACTATCGAAGGTATCGGCAAGGCAAACCTCGAAACATCAATCCACTATTTTGAGCTTCTTAAGAATGCAGGCATCAAAACTCACTATGTAAGTGCAAATCTTGATGATGCAACAATGGAAGTTCTTCCCGGTAAGGTATTCGGTCACGGCCTTGAAGTTATCTGCCGCCTTGTTGCAACAGGCAGCTTCATCCGCAGATACGGCGAATACATCGCAGACGGCACAGTCCTTGAAGGCGGCTACGTTGAATGCACATTCAAAAACGATGCTCTCGGCGATCCCCTCGTAACAGGCGAAGGCCTTGCAGCTCTCGGCATTATGAGCCCCGAAATGTTTGAAAGCATGAAGGCTCAGACTCTTGCAATCACAAAGATTGTTGCTGACGACCTCAAGTCAATCGGTCTTGACCTTTGGGATATCAAGTTCGAGTTCGGCTACAACAACGACGAAGTTATCCTTATCGACGAAATTGCTTCAGGCAATATGCGTGTTTATAAGGACGGCAAGATTGTTGATCCCGTTGAACTCACAAAGCTTATCAACAACAGATAATCAAACAAAAAATCACGGCTTGCATCGGTATTTACCTTTGCAAGCCGTTTTGTTTTATCTGTGTTTGAATGTATGCTTATTTTTTTGAGCCTTCAACAAACGCATCTTCTGCTTTTTTATCTACGTTATAGATAAACTTGAATGAGAGGAATGCGATAAGTGAACCTGCGGCAAGAACAACGAAATAGAGTGTTTTAACGTTTTTGCCAAAACCTTCGGGCTGAACGGCGTTGTTTCCTTCAACAAAATTGATTGCCGAAAGTCCGAGTGCAACCGCTGCCTGACCGATGCCCTGAGCGAGTTTGCGGAAGAATGAATAGATTGCGTAAAGCGAACCTTCTTCGCTCTTGCCTGTTTTTCTGTAGCTGATTTCAATACAATCGGCGATGATTGCCCAAACCGAAATCTGGAATACGGCATTACCGAGGTTAAGACCCATAAGGCAGACGATATATATAATCATACCTGTCATATTGGCTTGCATCGGTATGAAACAAGCGATAAAGCCTGCGATTGTGCTCACAAGCATCAGCGTTTCAAGAACTTTCTTTTTGCCGTATTTCTTTGTGAGTTTGCCTGTGAATATCATAAAAATAATCATCGGAGCATAACTGCCGACCATTGCGATGCCAATTTTATCGGTATCATTGAAATAATACTGGAACACCATATTGTTGAGTGCCATTGTTGAGTTGAAAAGTGCAACCGAAGCAACCGAAGCGATTGTTGCACCAACCATAGCACGGTTTGAGAAGAATGATTTTGTTGATGAAATCATTGCCTTGAAACCAACGGCGTTTTCGGTTGATTTATGTTCAACACGTTCCGTAACAAGTCTTGTTGTTCCCCAGAGAACCGCAAGTGCAACAACAGAAAGAACGATTGTAACGGGAAGAAGAGATTCGCCCTTGAGGTTTTCGTTTTCGTCATAAACGATTTTGGGGAGAACCATCATAATAACAATTGCGGGGAGGGCAGCACCGATGCTGCGGAAGGTTGAGAGCGATACCTTCTGCTGAGGGTCATCTGTTATAACAGAGTGAAGCGAACCGTAAGGAACGTTTATCATTGTGTATGAAATTGACCACAGGCAGTATGTGATAAGGCACCAGGCATATTTGCCCCAATCTTCAAATCTGCCAAGACCTGCAAAAAGATCCTTTACGGGTGCAAAAAGCATTATATTAAAAACAATAAGAGTAACAGCACCTATGAGAATCCAGGGCATATATTTGCTCTTTTTACCGATTTTTTTGGTGTCAACAAGGTTACCGATAACAACGTCGTTGATTGCGTCAAAAATCTTTGAAAGAATAATGATTATGCCGTATGCACTGTCAGGTATGCCGATATACTGCATATAGAAAAGCTGCATAAAAGTTGAAACAAGCTGGAACGAAAATCCGCAGCCCATATCACCCATTGCATAACCGAGTTTGTCACGCCAACCAAAGGGGCGTATTGCGTTTTTGGGTTTTGCCATTTTTATCATCTCCCTGAAAAAATTCTGCAATACGATTATACCAATGCACAATAAAAATGTAAAGAAGAATATTATTTCTGAATAAAGAAATTTAAGGAAAACCGCAGCTGATATATTGAATCAACTGCGGTTTTTTATTTCAGCAAAAGCTTATCAAAAGAAACATTAAAAATTCTGGCAAATGCTATTATTTCAATATCTGTTACAAATCTTTTACCGCATTCAATTCGCTGAATTGCGTTTTTATCAATATCGATGCCTACAAGTTGCATTCTGTCTGCAAGTTCTCTTTGTGATATTTTCAGTTCAAGGCGAAACTTTGCAATGTTTTTTCCGCAGGCATTGTTAAGCCCCTCATCTGTTTTATTTATGAACATAAAAATTCTCCTTTTTGACATTTAGTGCTTGTCAACAAGAAAATTATATGTTATAATCACATTAAAAATGACATTCTGTGAATGTCAAAAAAGGCAGGAGAGAAAAATATGATTTTTGTTATACTCATCGCATTAATAATTATTGCATTAATTGCAACCGGTTTGGGTGTGGATTTTTGGGTTGTTGTAGCTGTTTTGGTAGGACTAGGTGTTATCTTTATTATTGCTTGCAGCTTGATGCCTGATGAGGAAGAAAAAAAGAAAAGAGAAGCACAAAAAAATAACAATAAAAATGATGAGAAACAAATAAAAAGAAAAAAGCTTATTTCAAAAATTCTTTTTATTTCAATTCCGGTTGTATTGGTAATTTTGATTATAGGTGCAATTATCGGAACTTTAGGACTTTTTGATAATAGTTCTTCAGATGCACAATATGACCATTATATGGGCGGATACGACTATGGCGATAATTATTATTACGACAGCAATGATAATGTCGTGAAAGAAAAATTATGGTAATATAAGCATAAAAACACAGGCTTGTACGGTTTGCCCGTACAAGCCTGTTTGACGTTTATATCAAAATCATTATGAAAGCAGACTCTTGATTTGCATAAAAAGAACGTTGAAGATATTTTTGATTCCTGCAAATATTTCTTCAATGATATTATTATAAACCGTATAGGGTTCATAAGTCTGTTTTACAAGCTCTGCATTGCCTTTTTTAACGTTGCCTTCGTATGTGTAAAGCTCGTTTTCGAAACTGCCGTCTTCATAAATTGTGAAAGCTCTTATGCCGTAAGGTCCTGTTTTTGCAAACTCACAGCCGTAAGTCATACCAAGCTCAATGCCGTCATAAGTGCCTGTATAACCTTCGGTATGCCAGTGACCGAAATATGCACCCTTTACGTCGCCGCATTCTTTCCAGGCTTTGAACTGTGAACTTGTTTCTGTTGCGGGTGCGTATGCACCTGCGTTGTAGCCGTTCGCAACCTCTTTGTTCAGACGGTAGAATTTGCCGTCAACAAGGCGTGAGCCTTCATCCCACATTTTGCATTCTTCAAAAAAGAATCCCATATCGTCTGTGGGGATATGCTGAAAAAGAATTGAGGGTACGGGCTTGCCGCCGTTTGCTTCTTTGAGAGCCGCACTTTCGGATTTATACCAGGCAAGCTGCTCTTCGGTAACAGAGCTGCCTGCAGTATCCATAAGCCAGATGTTGAATGCGGTTTTTCCGTCAGAGCCTTTTATCTCAAGGTTGAAATCAATTCTGCCGTCTGCATCGTTGCTTTCGTCGGTAACAAGGCAGTTTTTGTATGTTTTATAGATTTCAAGCCAGTCTGCATTTGAAATTCCGCAGTTGTGGTCGTTATTGCCCTGAGCATTCACAAAAGGAATACCTCTTTTTTCTGCTTCCTCAAAAACGGCTTCACAAGCGGTTTTTACGTTTGCAAGTGTCTGCTCATAGCTGTCAACCTCAACGCCTTCTCTGAGGCTTTCACCGTCAATGCCTATATCACCTATACGGCTGTCCTCAACGATGTCGCCCGTGTAAACGATAAGGTCGGGATTTGTCTGTTCAATCGAAATTTTTATGAGATTCACCATATCATAAGCGGGGTAGTGGTCATCCTGAGGGTCGCATATCTGAAGCACGGTGAATTTGCCGTCATCGCCGAATGAAAGCTCATTGCTCTGCACCGCATTTGCCGATATGCAGAGTGAGAACAACATCGAAACGGCAAGAATAATACAAAGTATTTTCTTCATTATTTTCTCCTTAATATTTATCCATACTTTCAACATCAAGAACAAATACCGTTGCACCGCCTACGGCAACTTCTTCACCGAGGCTGTCTTTCTGCAGTCCTCTGCCGAGAGAATCCGTTGTCATGGCAACTTTGTTTCTTGTCATTGAATATTCGCGGATAATTTCTTTTGCTCTTGCAACCTTATCGTCTTCCGCACCGATGAGAAGAGTTGTGTTGCCTATCATAAGGAATCCGCCTGTGGTTGAGAGCTTTGTTACGCTGTAGTTTTCTCTTGTGAGGGTTGCGGATACAACCGCACTGTCGTCGTTATTTACTATTGCAAGAATAAGTTTCATAGTTTATCGTCCTTTCATTACATATCGGGTAATATCAGCTTCTGACTGCGTTTGTCGAGTTCATAAATGTTGGGTATTTCGTAGCGGTTGTCGTTACCGTCTTTGATAAGAATACGCTTATCGTAAAACATTTTCATTGACTGAATATGGTTTATGATTTCAAAGGTGTATTCGCCTCTGTCCGTTTCAACATTCCAGAGCCATATTCTGTGCTTTTCGCTTCGGCTTATCAGCCTTGTGATTTTGGGGATTCTGTAATATTCTTCAAGGCAGCCGAGCAGAAGAGCTTTTTGTTCAGGCTCCATATTTTCGAGCTTGCGGAGAATGAACTGTTCTTCACCGTTTTCATCAAGGAATGTTATGTATTCCGAATGACCGCTTATGGGGAAGAGTCTTCTCGGCTCGAGATCATATAATTTTTCGCCTGTGAAAAATTCAACATCACAAAAAATCTTGTCTTTTACGGTAATGCGTATTTCGTTGCCGTTAATAAAATTTCGTGCCATTGTTACCCCTCCTTATTCAAAGTTTTCAGCGGCTTTTTCGGCGGCTACTTTTTCGCTCATTGACTGAATGTTGATGAGCTTATAGTATTTGCCTTTAAGTGCCATAAGTTCTTCGGGTGTACCGAATTCAATGATATTTCCCTTGTCAACAACAATAATTTTGTTTGCCTTGCGGAGCGTTGAAAGTCGGTGGGCAATCATAAGAGTTGTTCTGCCTCGGATAAGGCGGTTGATTGCATCCTGAATAAGCTTTTCCGTTTCCGAGTCAACCGCAGATGTTGCTTCGTCAAATATCAGAATACCGGGGTTTTTAAGAACTGCTCGTGCGATTGAAAGTCTCTGCTTTTCACCGCCCGAAAGACCGACGCCTCTTTCACCGAGCAATGTATCATAAGCATCGGGAAGCCTCGAGATAAAGCCGTGGGCATTTGCGATATCCGCCGCATTGAGCACCTGCTCGGGGTGTGCACCGGGGAGAGAATAAGCGATATTGTTGAAAATCGTATCCCTGAACATCATCGGCTCCTGCTGAACATAGCCGATCTGCGAGCGGAAATAACCCATATCAATATCCTGAATATTGACATCATCAATAAGAATTTCGCCTTCGTAGTCATCATAAAAACGCATAAGCAGGTTTATGAGCGTTGACTTACCCGAACCTGTTGTGCCGACTATACCTACGATATCGCCGGGGTTAATGACAAAGTTGATATCGTTGAGAACTTTCTTTGAACGGTCAAACGAAAAGTTGACATTTCTGAATTCGATTTTGCCTTTAACATTTTCAAGGGTTTTGTCTTTACCGAAATCGTGTTCGGGTTCGGCATTGATGATATCCATAATTTTCTCTGTTGAAGCAAGAGCACCCTGATAAGAATCGCTCAGGTTTGCAAAGAAGTTAACGGGGTTATAGAACATACTTGTGTATGAAATAAACGAAACAAGAACACCGAGTGAGAGCTTTGCGGGGGTATCAATTACCATATTTCCGCCGACAAGCCATATTATAACCGAACCGCAGGTGATGAGGAAGGTTATAACATTGGGGAATATCGCCGCAACCTTGCCCGCTTTTTTATCTTCATAGAGCCAGTCATCAACCTGACGGCTGAATTTTTTGATTGCCTTTTCTTCGCTTGAGAAAGATTTTACAATTCGTATTGCGGGGATGGTGTCTGAAAGCATACTTGAAATCGCAACGCCTCTTCGCCATATTCTGCGGTAAAGAGGGCCGATTTTTTTGCCGAAATATCTGCTGCATAATACAACAACGGGAACGGGGATAAGCGAAAGAAGGGTCAGCTTCCAGTTCATACACATCATTATAACTATAATGCCTATCATTGTGAAAAGCTGAACAACCGCTTCCTGAGTTATTCTGAGCATAAACTGCTGAAGCACCGTTGTGTCGGAATTTACTCGGTTGATAACCGAACCTGTTGAGGTTTTGTCATAGAACTTCATCGGCAGATACTGTGCTTTGGCATAAATTTCTTTTTTAAGGTCGGCAATAATGCCGTCGCCTGCAATTCTGAGGTAGTATGAACGCAGTGCACCGATGCCGTATTGCACAACATAAACCGCAACAAGGAAAGTGATAACGCCCAGCAGCATTGATTTGTTGCCGTTTGGTATAACGGAGTCAACCATAAGGCTTGTGATATAGGGCGGAACAAGTGCCGCAACGGTTGTTACAACCGAAAGGATAACGCAGAATACAAGCTTGCCCGTATACGGTTTTATGTATCTGAGCATCGTAGCTGCCATTTTGCCTTTGCCCTGACAGTTAAGACAGTCTGCGTTGGGTGACGGAAGCTTTCTTCCGCATTTGGGGCAGAATGAACGAAGATTTTTGAAAGTTCCTTCAACAGCTGCAAACCGTTCTTCGGCATTTTCGCCTTCGTTGACTTTTGTAATGAAGTCGGCAGCGGCATCGCAGATATCCGCCATTGCGAAGGTGAAACGCATAAGCTCAACGGTGGAGTTGCCTGTTGTTACCGCCTTGAGGACTGCGTTGCCGTACATTCTTTTAACACCGATTTTCTGAATGTTCACAAAATCAAGGCTCAGATATCCGCCGTCAAAACTTTTGCCGATTGCAACAATGCGGTCTTTGGTAACATAGATTGCACCTTCACCGTAGCTGCTGTCAATTTCAAGGTCGCTGACAACGGCAAAAAGAGGGTCGTCATCCTTGAATATTTTTTTGGCAATACTTTTGATTTCCGGGCTTGCGGGTTTGTTGATTAACATTTCTTTGGGAATCATTATTTTCACTCCCGTCATACAAAAAGTAGATTTTGTATGCATTATAGGTCTATTTTTTTATTTAGTCAACATATAAAAATAACTTTTTGTAATTTTGTAAGATTATCCAAAATGAAAGTGACTGTATTGTGTTTTTGAACAAAAAACCGCCTTCCGCAAAGGCGGAAAACGGCTTTGAATTATATGAATTTTTCTTTATTTTCTTTGATGAAATTTCCTGCGTTTCTGCGGATTTCATCTGCGGTAACAAGTTGTGAAAATTCAGCGTCATATTTTTTGATTTCTTCAGGGATAAGCGAAGTTTCTTCGTTATCTTCATCAAAAGCATTGTATTCTTTTTCAAATATCTCAGCAGCCTTGCCGCTAAAAATCTTTTTGAATAACGAGTAGGCACAGCCTGTTACGGGCTGACCGTTTGCTCTGAAAAATCCGCTGAGCTTTTCTTCACCGTCTTCAATCACAAAAGAAATTGCGTATATTTCTTTCTGCTCTGCGGTAAATTTATCGAATTCGCTTCTCATATCGGGTGTATCCGATATTTTCTTCTGAAGATTAAGTGCAACACCCTTGAAAAGTCTTGTTGTTTCGGCATTTTCGATAAGAGTTTGCGTAAGTACGGCAAACTCGTTGCGAAGAATATTTTCTTCTTTGAGCTTGTTCATTATCGCTTCGTTTTTCTTGTATCTTTTTGAGCTTGCCTGTGCGGCTTTGAAGCAGACAAAAGCAGTTATGAGAATAAGTGCTCCGAAAATTACAAACCAATACGGTCTTTCAATCAGATATTGCATATTAATCCTCCTCTAAAAGCAGTTTATATATATCGCCTTTTTTGTAGCCGAATTCTTTTGCGGCAATTTTTGCGGCATCGCTTTTGCTTTCGCCGCCGTGCACAAGTTCTTTTGCGTATTCCGCCGCCTGTTCAAGGCTCAGATTTTCTTTTTCCTGCTCAGGTGCACCGTTGATAATAAGCACGATTTCGCCTTTCAGAGCTTCTTCGGAATATTTTTCTGCCGCATCGCAAAGAAAGGTGCGGATTACCTGCTCGTGAATTTTGGTTATTTCACGAACAATGGCAATCTCTCTGTTGCCGAGTGCGTTTGCAAGGTCGCGGAGAGTCTGGGCAAGCTTATGGGGAGCTTCATAGAAAATCATTGTCCGTTTTTCGTTTATAAGGGAGCTTATATGCTCTTTTCTTTCGCTTTTTTCAACAGGGAGAAAGCCTTCAAAAGTGAAGCGTCTTGACGGCATACCCGAAATTGCAAGTGCCGTTGTGAAAGCACAGGGGCCCGGCACGGATTCAACTTTTATGCCCTTTTCGTGGCAGAGTTTAACAAGGTCTTCACCCGGGTCTGATATTGCGGGCATACCCGCATCGGTCACAAGTGCACAGCTTTCGCCCGAGAGAAGTCTTTCGGCAATAACAGGGCCTCTTTCAAAACGGTTATGCTCAAAATAGCTGACCATCGTTTTTTTTATTTCAAATCGGTTGAGAAGTTTGAGAGTAACTCTTGTATCTTCTGCCGCAATGAAATCGCAGTTTTCAAGCACTTCAACCGCACGGGGTGAAAAATCACCGAGGTTGCCGATTGGTGTGCCCACAACATAAAGTATACCGCTCAAGTGTTTTCACCTCTGTTTTCCAAAAGATAATCGCCGTAGATTTTTTTCATTTCGTCGGAATATCCGCCGTCTGCTCCGTGAACAAAAAGTTCGGGCTCAACGGTCATTCCCGTTTTGCCGCCTTTTCTGCCTTCAATAAGCACAAGCCACGGGCTTTTGCCGGGGCATTTTGAAACAAGCTTCATTCGTTTGGGTTCAAGACCTGCAGAATGCATTTCGCAGATTAATTCAGCAAGCCTTTCGGGGCGTATGCACATACAAAGTCTGCCGCCGTAGTTGAGAAGCTTTTTTGCGGTAAGGCAGATATCGGTGAGTGAACACATTGTTTCGTGCCTTGCGATTTTATCCGCACTGCTGCTGCTTTCGATTCCCGCACCGTTTGCCTTGTACGGCGGATTCATTGTTACAACATCAAAGCAGCCAAACGGCACAACGCCTTTGAGCTCTTTTAAATCGGCATTGACTGCGGTGAGTTTTTCAGAAAGTGAATTGTATTCAATCGCCGCTTCAATCTGCTTTGCACCGAGGGGCTGAATTTCAACGGCAGTTATGTTGCCCGTTTCTTTTTTGCACCAGAGAAGCGGAATAATTCCGCAGCCCGAACCGAGGTCGCAGCATACAGCTCTTTTTGAAGGTGATGCAAAATCGGCGAGAAGTACCGCATCCGTGCCGAATGAATGAGCCTGTGAAACAAACGCCGTTATTCCCGAGCCGAGGTATTCCTTTCTGAATTCTTCCATCTCAATCTTCCTTTTAACAATATTAATTTATTATATCATTTTTTATTTCGATTGTAAAGCTGTCAGCACTTGATAAAATCGTTTTAATTTGATATAATCGGAGCATCTGAAACGAAAGGTAATGAATTGCTATGTCGGCACCTCTTGCGGACAGACTCCGCCCCAAAAAAATTGAAGATATAATCGGTCAGCCGCATCTTCTCGGTGAAGGTAAACCGCTGAGAAACATCATTAATTCGGGAGAGTTGCCCAATATGGTGTTTTACGGCCCTCCCGGAGTCGGTAAAACCACTCTTGCAAGCATTATTGCAAAGGCTACTGACCGCCATCTTGTAAAACTCAACGGCACAACTGCGGGCACAGCCGATATCAAAGAGGTTGTTGCAAAGCTTGATACCTTCCTTGCACCAAACGGAATTCTGCTTTATCTTGACGAGATTCAGTATTTCAATAAAAAGCAACAACAGACCTTGCTTGAATATATTGAAAACGGCTCTATAACCCTTATTGCATCAACAACCGAAAACCCGTATTTCTATGTTTACAGTGCAATTCTCAGCCGTTCAACCGTATTTGAATTCAAGAGCGTTACTCCTGCTGAAGCTGAAAAAGCCGTAAGACGAGGATTTGATTTTATGGCTCAGGACAGAAACGAAGAATATGAGATTGAAGACGGCGTATATTCTCATATTGCAACCGCAAGTGCGGGGGATGTCAGAAAGGCCATAAACAGCGTTGAACTTTGCGTGCTTTCCGCAAACTACGAAAACGGCAAAAAAATCATAACTCTTGAGAGTGCGAAGTCACTCACTCAGAAAAGTGCTATGAGATATGATAAAGACGGCGATGAGCACTACGATATAATTTCCGCATTTCAGAAGTCGATGAGAGGTTCAGACCCCGATGCCGCCGTGCATTATCTTGCAAGGCTTCTTGAAGCGGGGGATATGGTTTCCGCTTGCAGAAGGCTTATGGTGTGTGCCTGTGAAGATGTCGGACTTGCCTATCCGCAGATTATTCCCATTGTCAAGGCGGCGGTTGATGCGGCAATGATGCTCGGTCTTCCCGAAGCTCGTATTCCGCTTGCCGATGCGGTTGTGCTTGTTGCAACAAGCCCGAAGTCAAACACCGCATACGGTGCCATAAATTCCGCTATGGCGGATGTTGCCGCAGGCAGAACAGGTCCCGTACCCCGTCAGCTTCAGAATATGCACTATGACGGAGAGGATAACCCCAACAAAGGTCAGTTTTATAAATATGCTCACGATTTCCCCGGTCATTGGGTTGACCAGCAATATTTACCCGATGCTCTGAAACATAAAAAATACTATGAATTCGGCGATAACAAAAACGAGCAGGCTGCCAGAGAATATTGGGCAAGAATAAAGAAAAAATAATATTAACCGGTTTGAACAGAGAAATCTGTGCAAGCCGGTTTTGTTTTTGCAAGAATATTTTGTTTTTGTCGGATAATAATAGAAAAAACAGTTTGTTGAGGTGATGATATGCCTGTAAGGCAAGGCAGATATACTCTTATGCTGCCGTCAAAACCGTGCGTTTCGGGGTATGCGGCGGTTGTAAGCAAAAAAGAGGGCGAAGGCCCTCTCGGTAATGTTTTCGATTATATCTATGAAGACGGTTCGGCGGGTGAAAACTCGTGGGAAAAAGCCGAGAGCGTTATTCATAAGGATGCCGTTTCAAGGGCAATTTCAAAAGCGGGAATTTCGCCGCAGGATGCCGATGTTATTTTTGCGGGCGATTTGCTCAATCAGTGTACGGGCACAACCTTTGGTATCCGTGAATTGGGT
>JAXJVE010000269.1:0-7609 GCA_036308705.1 Acutalibacteraceae bacterium | reverse complement strand
TATCAAGCCACCGTATTTTCGGCATAAGTGACACTGATTTTATTTATGCGGTAGCTCATAACGTGCTGATAAAACTCATTGAATTCACCCGACGGGAAATCAACAACAGCGAAATAATTGCATCCGTCACAGGTGAATGTTTTTAAAGTCTGAGAAATCACGGTAATGTACGGGTTATACTTCATAATTGAGCGGATATCCGTCCATTCATCTTCACCGAAAAGGTTATATTCAACTGAAATGATATCCGTATTATCGGGGAAAAACGGGGTGTTTTCATCGGAATTCATAACGCTGAAAACAAGCGATGTTCCCGAAGTTTCAATCATAACATTATCCTTTGCGATATCAAGCACAACGGTTTTCAACTTCTGAGAAACAACGGATTCGCCGTTGTAGGTGAGAATACCGTTTTTTTCACCGAGTCCGCTGAGCACATCGGTGTTGGAATGTTCGTGCCTTGCAAGGGTGTTGAGGTTTATCTGGGACACCATACCGCCGTTTTCGCTGTCAAAATCCGTTGCATCGCCGCCCGCTGAAGGCAAAAGCTTAAGCTCGCCGATAACGGCACTTTTAACAACAAGTCCGCCCTTGTCGTCATAGCCCTCAAGCTGAACGCCGAGTGAATGGTCCTGGGTAAGCTGTGCACAAAGAGGAATCTCCACCTGATCCGATTTGGGATAAAAATCGGAGCGAATGATTTTGCCCTCTGTCACAAAAGCCGCAACATAGTTGAGTATTGCCTCACATTCCGCCATTTCCGCAGGCGGCGTAATGATAAGGCTAGTGGCGTTGTGTTCACCGATTCTGCCGATGTATTCGCCGTCGGGCAGCATATTTTCGGCAGAAAAATCAATTCTTAATGTTCTCATTTATCCTCCTCGCATTTTTTCGGGTACATTCCTCTTCGGGCACAAGCATATCGCACCAGAGCTTTGCCTGAAAAAGAAAATCCTGAAGCATTGAAATTTTTGTTCTCACAACTTCATAGCTGTTGAGAAGTTCTGAAACACTTGGTGTGCGGCAGGAGAAAATTTCGCAGATATCGGCACTCGTTATTCTTGCATAGTCAAGTTGCTGACTGAGTTCCGAAAGAGGAATTTCTCTGCCTGTCATACAGCAATTATTCATATTTTTTCTCCTTTCGGTTTAAAAATTGTTACGATGCAGACACATTGTGTGTCGCTCTCGACACTATCTATATTAGCGATGTTTGTTGTCGTTGTCAACACCTTTTTGGGAAAATTTTCAAAAAATGTTGCTTTTATGAAACATTTGTGGTATTGTATTGTTGTAAATTCAGAATGAGGTGATAGAGATGTCAGGTGAAAAAATCAGGGCATTGAGAAAAAAATCAGGTATGACTCAGACCGAACTTTCAGAGAAACTCAACAGCGAATACGGGCTTAAAACAGACCGTGTTATGATAAGCAAATGGGAAACGGGGTTCCAGACTCCCGTTGTGTCAACCCTTTCGTGCATTGCGAAGGTTTTCGGGGTAACTCTTGATTACCTCAACGGTGCGGGTAATAATGATATAAGTAATATAGAGGCCGCAAAGGTTGCACTTTTTTCGGGTGCGGGCGAAGTGACCGATGAAATGTGGCAGGAAGTTGTTAATTTTGCAAAATACATTGAAGCAAGGGAGGCGGCAAAAAACGAGAACAACTGAACTTTATGAAATTGCGGCTCAGAGCGGTACCGAGATTCTCTGTTGCGATTTGCCGCAGACAGTTTCCGTTTCGGCTGTATCGTGTGCGGGCACGTGCTACATAGGAATAGACCCGTTCCGCATTGAAACAACGGCTCAGGAGAGGGTGCATCTTGCACACGAGCTCGGGCATTGCGAAACAGGTTCGTTTTATAATGTATATTCTTCGCTCGATGTGAGAGAAAAGCAGGAGAAACGTGCGGATTTATGGGCTGTACGCCGTCTTGTGCCCGAAGAAGAATTTATAAATGCGATTGTTTCGGGAACGGTTGAAATATGGGAGCTTGCGGAATATTTTGATGTGACCGAAGATTTTATCCGCAAGGCAGTTGAAATATATAAAATAAAAAATGTTTTGCATTTGAAGAGATAATATGGTATGCTTTTTATATAATCCGTGAAAGGGTGGTATTATGAAAAAATTCATAGCAATAATTCTTTCTCTGACAGTTGTTCTGACTTCCTGCCTTGCGGTTACCGCAGCGGCAACGATAGACAAAAACGATGTCAATACCGATTATCCCGTCATTATGGTTGCGGGTTATTCGTCAAGCTCGCTCTATGTGGGCGACAGCCCCGAAACAGGCGAGAGAATATGGGGTCTGAATATGGACGATATTCTCAACAGAGTGCTCAACAATATTGTTGAGCTTGGCGTCGGTCTCGGCACAATGTCGTTTGACGATGCAGAGATGATTGCAGAAACTCTCAGTGTTGAAATGAATGAGCTTTTTGAAAAAATGCGTTGTAACCCCGACGGTACAAGTGCTTATGATGTAAAGCGTGTTGTTTCGGGTGCGGAGCAGACTCACAATCCGTATCTGAGAGAGAAATATCCCAACGGCGACTACAGACACGAGCAGAATCACGCCGAAGAATTTCTCAGATATATTGATGACGAAGATATCTATAATTTCACCTGCGATTTCAGAATGGGTGCCGAAGCCTGTGCAAATCAGCTTGATGAACTCATTCAGGAAGTAAAGGCTCATTCGGGAAAAGATAAGGTAAACATCTTTGCCGTAAGCCACGGCGGTCAGGTTACCGCAACATATCTTACCCTTTACGGCTGGAAAAATGATGTTGATAACGCTGTTCTTACTATTCCCGCAATCGGCGGTGCAGGTATCGCTTATGACGCAATGACAGCTCAGGTTGAATTTGATGAAGAGTGTCTTATCAGATTCATTGAACACGGAACCTGTACGGAAGAGGACTTTAACTGGCTTGTAAAAGCTAATCAGCTCGGATTTATCGACGATATTTTCAATGCTCTTATACCGAAGATTTTCCCGACTATCGGTTATTGGGGAAGCCTCTGGGATTTTATTCCTCTTGAGAAATACGAAGATACCAAAAAACAGCTTCTCGATGCCGAAGAAAGTGCACTTCTTATCGAAAAGAGCGACCGTTTCCACTACGAAATATTCCCTCAGATTCCCGCAAAGCTTCAGGAATGTATTGATAACGGAATGAATATTTCAATTATCGCAGGCACGGGTAACAGAATAGTAACAGGTCTTAACGAAAATTCCGATGCAATCATCACAACTGCGGCTTCAACGGGTGCAACCGTTGCTCCCTACGGTCAGAGATTTGCAGATGGTTATACGCAGATTAATGACTGCGGCGGCAAAAACAAGATTTCGCCCGATATGACGATTGATGCTTCAACATCGTATCTGCCCGATAATACCTGGTTTGTGAACGGTCTTTTCCACGGTATGACCAACTGGGACTATTACACACGCTCACTGCTTCATACTCTTCTCTTTACGGATAAATTAACCGATGTTTATTCTGACCCTGCTTATCCGCAGTTCAGAGATACTTCAAACCCCTCATCGGCTGTTTATGCCGAGTTCAAGGGCTGTACGCCGGGTGAAATCAACGGAGATACAGATACTCTTGTTATCACCAACTGTTGCTGGGAGAATGATGTAAGACTTTCTGCAATTTACTGTGACGGAATTAATCTTAAGTTCAGCATTGACCCGTTTGATACTCTTGCACCGGGCGAAAGTGTTGAGATTAAGTTCAGCGGTGAAATTCCCGAAGTGAGTGCAAAAGCGGTCAATCTTACCGTTTACTACACGATGAACACAGTAACTCCCATCGGTTACAGAACACAGTATTTCACAATCAACAATGGTGAGAGAGTTGACGATTCGGATGAACTCATAAAATTCGGTGCGGTAACACCGTTTGATATTCTTATCGGCGATGATTTCGATTCAATTCTTACCGCCCTCGGGCTCAAAGAGTTGTTCTCAATGGTTTATACAATAATTTATTATTGGGTAAATTTAATTTTTGCAATGTAAAAAAATAAAGCGGTTTGCAGATTTGCAAACCGCTTTTTAATTATTAAATTAAAGACCCAAAAGTTCGTTTTTCTTTTTTTCGTAATCTTCCTGAGAAATCAAACCGTCATCAAGAAGAGTTTTATATTCTTTGAGAAGCTGTGTAGAGTTTCTCAGCTGTTCGATATCGGAGTTGTTTGCAGGCTGAACAGCAGGCTTGATTTCGGGCTGAGGAACAGGCTCGGGTTTTGCCTCGGATACAGGTTCAGTTTCAACCTCGGTTGATTCCTCTGTGACAGGCTGAATTTCCGTTGGTTTCTGCGATTTATCCTTCTTATACGGGAGTGAAAACCATATCAAAAGAAGAAGTACCGTAATCTGAAATAAAGGTTCAATAAAATATAAGTGCAGATACGGACGAATCGCCGAAAAATCTATATTGATATCTATTAAAAATTCAATCAGATTAAATATTACACAGGGTGCAAAGAAAAGACAGAAAAGAATAACGGGAATAATTCGGATCACATTGGGTGAGGAATTTTTTCTTGTTGTTAAGATAAACACACAAACCGAAACAACAAGAAAAGTTATGACCGCTGCAAATAATATCAGAATAAACGGGAGTTTGATCAACAAAGTATCCAATAAAAAAACAGTTTCGCTGTTACCGAAATCGCACATCCAGATTGTCTGTGTGCCAGAAAGCAACAGAAATCCTGCCGAAAAAATAAAAGAAGGAATAACGAGCTTGGATTTATACAATAAATTTGAAGATATAAGAACAATTAAGATAACGGAACCGATGGCGTAATAGAAATGGCAGATAACATATATTAAATTGCCGATTGTTTTGTGAGCGTATCCCGAATCGTAAAACTGCAGCATATCCAAATCGGATGGAATATCGTTGAGCGGGATAAGGCTTAAAACAAAGGAAAGAAATGCAATAAAAATAAGCGGGATAACTGAAATCAAAAAATTTATATAAAGCGTCAGGTGTTTGTCTGACTTAAGAATAATCGGAACCGCATATTCAACATTCATAGATATTCTCCTTATTTTATGTTTGCGAGAAAATACTGCATAACTTTGTTTGAAACATCGGAGGCGACGCCTGAACCGTAGCCGCCGTTTTCGGCAATGCAGATAACTGCAAGCGGGAGGTCGTCCCTCTGCGAATAACCCGCAAACCACGAGTGGCTTTTTGCACCGTCAACCTGTGCCGTACCCGTTTTGCCGCACATCTGCAGATTCTCAAATTTCCAATCGCCGTATTTATCCTCAACGTTTGAACGCAGAAGAATATCAAGCTGTCTTGCCGTTTCGGGGTTTATTTTAACTGCGGATTCGGGCAGTCTGCCCACTATCTGCGAAACCGTACCGAGCGAGCGGATTCTGTCGGGTGCATAACCCGTGCCGCCGTTTGCGATTGCACCCATAATACTCAGAAAATGGGCAGGATTCACAAGTGTTGTTGACTGACCGATACCTGCCCAGCCAAGCTCCGCTTTGCTTTGTTTATCGGGTGAAAAACGGCTTGTTACAAGGCGAATTTCTTTTGAATAAAGCTGAGAATTGAAGCCCATACTTTTTGCGGTTGCTTCAAGCTTTGCCGCACCGAGTTCAATTGAAATTTCGGCAAAAGCACAGTTACAGGATTCATTCATAGCCTGCTGAAAATTAACTTTGCCGTGAACTCCGTTGCAGATAACCGAGCCGTCGCCCGTTTCATATTCGCCGTCACACTCAAAAGTGCGTGTATAAATATCGGGTATGTTTTCAATCGCACACGCGGCAGTAACAATCTTCATTATCGAACCGGGTGTATAGACGCCTGAAACAAATTTATCAAGGAATACGCCGTCATATTTTGCATCGGTCAGCATACCGTCGGGTATATTTTCGATATCGTATGTCGGCTTTGAAACACTGCAGAGAAGCTCGCCCGTTTTATAGTTATAAACGGCAATAACACCGTTATAATTGCCGAAAGCCTTGTATGCAAGCCTGTTTGCCTCGCTGTCTATGTTGAGTGTAATATCCGTACCCGTGCCTGTCTGCTTGAGAAGATAAATTCCCTCAACACGGTTATAGCCCGAAAGCGTATCACGGAAAAGGTTGTGAGTGCCCGTTGAAATGAATCCCGAAGTATCACCCACTGCGTGAAGAACAGCTTTTCTTATATCGGAATTTTCGGCAAAAACACGCTCGTTATCAGAACTTTTTGCAAGCACAACACCGTTTCTGTCATAAATCGTGCCCGCATTTACAATGGTACCGCTTGAATAAATATGGCGGTTTGCTCTGTTGGAAGCCCATTCGTCACCGTTTATCATAAGGCTTGCAACAAAAATCACAATACCAACAAGAAAAGCGGCAATCAGAGCATAGATTATGCCTGCTCTTTTGGCGGTTATCTTCATACTTTTCCCCCTTTCTTCACCGTCGGAGGAGCAACCTTTCTTGATGAAGGTGCTTTTTTGACGGGTGACTTTTTGGGAGGAGCTTTTTCTATCTGAATATTTTTAACCTGACGGACAGGTTTTTTGATGATTATATCGGGTTCGGGTGCCTTGAAGGGTGCACCTGCCGCCCTGATATATGCAAGCAGACCCCACGAACAGAGCATACTTGAACCGCCTCGGCTCACAAACGGCAGAGTTACACCCGTAAGGGGGAGCAGATCCGTTATGCCGAAAACGTTCAGCGAAAGCTGAAAAAGGAGCATACCTGCGGCGGCAACTGCGGCAATGGTATAGAATGTCGATGCCGATGTGCGTGCGGTTTTTATTGCAAAAAAGCAATTCCGACAAAGCTGAGAAGCACCGCAATGCCGAGAATAAGCCCCATTTCTTCGCAGATCAGACCAAAAATCAGGTCGGTTGATGCCGCATAAACATCACGCAGCTTGCCTTCGCCTATTCCGAGACCGAAAAGTCCGCCGCTTGCCGAATAAATCAGCACTCTTGTTTGCTGATAGCCCGTTGTGTCTATAAAATCCCATACGTGGCGGTAGGCGGCAAAACGGTTTGCAACATAGGGTTTGAAATAAATTATGAGCATTGCACCCATAAGTGCAACGGCACAGATGAGCACAATCGTTCTGATGTTACCCGAACGCATAAAGGCGATAAGAATAAATGTAAAAAAGAAAATAAGAGCCGTGCCGAAATCCTTCATAAGAAAAAGTGCACCGACGCAGGCGAGCGAAAATAAAACATATTTGGTAAGGCTCGTTATCGAAAGCAGTTTTTCAAGCGATACGGCACCGACAAGAATAAACGTGATTTTGACAAGCTCCGAGGGTTGGATTGAGAAAAATCCGAGGTCAATCCAGTTGAGAGTACCGTTTACGGTTTTTGCAAGCACAAGGTTTGCCGCAAGAATACCGATTGACGCAACTGCCGCGGGGTATCGCAGAATACCCGCAACGTGAACGTCTTTTATCAGCAAAAGCATTATCAGATAAACCGCAATGCCGAGCCCTATGGCGATGAGCTGTTTGAGGGCATAGGTTTCGTTGAAGCTTGCACATACCGTAAGCCCTATTCCCGAAAGGAAAAACGCAATTGCCTCAAGTTCAAAATAATCG
>JAXJVE010000268.1:0-3050 GCA_036308705.1 Acutalibacteraceae bacterium | reverse complement strand
CCTCTTTGCGGCAGAAACTTTGAATATTTTTCTGAAGATCCGCTTCTTACGGGCTATATGGCGTCAGCGATTGTCAAAGGTGTTCAGAAGGCGGGCGTTTCAGCTTGCCTCAAACATTTTGCCTGTAATAATCAGGAAACAAACAGAACCCATAATGATTCAAGAGTTTCTGAAAGAGCACTCCGTGAAATTTATCTCAAGGGTTTTGAAATCTGCGTTAAGACTGCAAATCCGCAGAATATAATGACTTCATATAACAAAATCAACGGTGTATGGGGTCACTATAACTACGAACTCTGTGTAAGAATTCTCAGAGGTGAATGGGGTTACAAAGGCTGTATTATGACCGACTGGTGGATGCGTTCTTCAAAGTCACCCGAATTCCCATCAATATGTGACCAGGGCTACAGAGTAAGAGCAGGCGTAAATGTTCTTATGCCCGGCGGCGGAAGAACAGGCAGACGCAAACCCGACGGTACGCTTCTCAAAACACTCGGCAAACCCGAAGGCATAACTCTCGGCGAGCTTCAGCGTAATGCTGCCGAGGTGCTCGGTTTTGTAATGAACAGCGAAGCGATGAATAAATAAGATAATGGGCTGACTTTTTGTCAGCCCATTATTTAATATAAAATTTATGTTGTATTTATAACCGTATCCATAGTATACTATAACTGTTAAATATTCACGAAAAGGGGATATGTATGAAAGTTTCAGAAATGCCTTATAAAAGAATTACAGTCGAAGAATTCAAAGAACAGGCTGAAAAGATAATCGAAAAAATCAGGGCGGCAAAAAATGCAGAAGATCTGAAAGCAGCCAGAGATGAATTCAACAAAGTGAGCGAAGATGCCGAAACCGCTTGCTCGCTTGCGAACTGCCGATTCACACTCAACACAAGGGATGAATTCTACAATGCGGAGATGGATTATTACGATAATGCAATGCCGCTTTTTTCTGAAATTGAGAATGAATATAAAAAGGCTATGCTCGATTCACCATACAGAGCAGAGGCTGAAAAACTGATAAATCCCAGAGTTTTCAAGGGCTTTGAAATGTCGCTCAAAACATTCTCACCTGAAATTATTGAGGATTTACAGCAAGAAAATGCACTTGTTACACGCTATTCAAAGTTTATGGGTGAACTTGCATTTGAATTTGAAGGCGAAAAAATGCCTCTTTCCGTTTTGAGGGGTAAACTTGAAGATGACAGCCGTGAAATCCGCAGAAAAGCCGCAGAGACAATCGGCAAAACAATGGAAGCAAATGCCGAGACATTTGACGAAATATTTGACGGCCTTGTTAAAATCCGTACTCAGATTGCCCGTAAACTCGGCTATGAAAACTTTGTTGAACTCGGATATTACAGAATGGGCAGAGTGGACTACAACGAAAAAATGGTTGCCGAATTCAGAAAGAGTGTCAAAACAGATATTGTTCCCGCTGTTGCAGACCTTAAAGAACGTATAAGAAACAGATTGAATCTCGATAAGGTAATGTATTATGACGATGCAATCAGCGTTACGGGTGAAATGCCAAGACCTGTTATCGGTACTGAAGAAATTTTCAAAAATGCACTCATAATGTATAACGATATGAAGCCTGAAATAGGCGGTTTTATGCAGAGAATGCTCGATGCCGAAGCATTTGATGTTGAAGCACGTGACGGCAAATTCGGCGGTGGTTACTGTACCACATTCGCAAAATATAAGCAGCCTTTTATCCTTGCAAACTTCAACGGAACAAGCGGTGATATTGATGTTATTACCCACGAGTTCGGTCATGCACTTGCTGCAGATTATATGTTCAGATTTGCTGAGCCTGATTATCCTACAGGTATGGAAACTCACGAATGTCACAGTATGAGTATGGAGTTCCTTTGCCATAAATATATGGATGATTTCTTTGGCGAAAAAGCTGATAAATACCGATACAAGCATATTGTTGATGCAATTTCGTTTATTCCTTACGGCACTATTGTTGATGAATTTCAGCATATTGTTTATGAGAATCCTGACCTAACACCTGATGAGAGAAAAGCCGAATACCTGAAACTTGAAGAAAAATACAGACCGTATCTTTCATTCAGCGGTATTCCATATCTTGAACTCGGCACACGCTGGCAGTATCAGATGCATATTTATGAAAGCCCGTTTTATTATATTGATTATTGTATTGCACAGTGTGTTGCAATAGGATTCCTTTCACTTTCAAGAGAGAATTTTGAGGATGCACTCGAGAAATATGTTGATTTCCTCAAGAAAACAGGCGGAGTATCTCTCAGTGAGCTTGTTGAAGGTGCGGGTCTGAAGTCGCCTTTCAGTGAAAATGCGCTCAGAGATATAGCTGTAACAGCCAAGAATGTTATTGCAGAAACTGAAAAGAAAATATAAAAAAGAGCGGTTCATCTGAACCGCTCATATTTTTTACTTGAGAGCAATAACTGTTATTGCTGAGATAAGTGTCTGAATCATACAGAATCTGAAAATAACCTGAGTGTTTGACCAACCTTTATTCTTTCTGAAGTGGTCGTGAAGGGGAGTGCGGATATTCTTGAATGCATTGATTTTGAGGAATCTGATAAGAGATACCTTTGCAATACCAAGCAGACCGTCAAGGCAAAGCATAAAGCAAAGGGGAACGGTAAGAAGAATGTTTCCGCTTTTGAGTATGCATATGCAAAGGAAAAGACCGAGTGCTCTTGAACCTGCGTCGCCCATCATCATTGTGCTGGGTTCGGCATTCTTCCACAGATAGGGGATAAGCACAAGAATCATAAGTACGATGAGAATGTTGATGTTGCTGTCCATACCGAGGAAATATCCCGCAGCCATAACCGATACAAGTGAAACAGTTGTAAGACTGCCGCAGAATCCGTCAATACCGTCGCAGCAGTTAACCGCATTGATGAGCATCCATACAAGAACAGTTGCAATAACACCGAAAACTATAAGGGGAATTTCAAGCTTCATACCAAAAAAGCTGATGCTTGTGAGATTCTGATTGTGATAAACAAAGTTTGCAGCGGTGAGTGCGGCAATAACAAGGTCAAT
>JAXJVE010000267.1:0-1313 GCA_036308705.1 Acutalibacteraceae bacterium | reverse complement strand
GGGATATTCTGCGTATGCTCGAAACAACAGACGCCGATACAGGCTTTATGCACGAGGGTTTCGATGCAAACGACCCGAAAAAATTCACAAGAAGCTGGTTCAGCTGGTCGTGTGCACTTTTTGCTGAACTTGTTGAAAAAGCAGTTGATGAAAAAATCATATAATGAGGTGAAAATATGCTGACAATGAATTTGTATTATCAGATGAAAGAGGGCAAGAAAGAGGAGTTTATAAAAACAATATACTCGCTCGGAATCCCTCAGGCTACACAAAAAGAATACGGCTGTATCGCCT
This sequence comes from Acutalibacteraceae bacterium, assembly GCA_036308705.1. Taxonomy (GTDB): domain Bacteria; phylum Bacillota; class Clostridia; order Oscillospirales; family Acutalibacteraceae; genus CAG-177. The sequence goes on along the minus strand of JAXJVE010000267.1, from coordinate 1,019 downwards.
ATGATTTTTATGTTTCACCCGATAAAGATGAAATATTGCTTGTTGAAAAATGGGAAAGTGAAGACTGCCTCCCCTCTCACACTCAGCAAGAACATTTCAAAAAACTTATTTCTCTTAAAGATGAATACGTAATTTCAACAGTCTGCGAAAAATTTGAATGATTTATCAAAAAAATTCAAAAAAAGACTTGAAAAAACAAAAATGATATGGTAATATGATATGCGTTCGATATGAACGCATATCTTAATATGCTGCTATGGCTCAGGTGGTAGAGCGCATCCTTGGTAAGGATGAGGTCGGCGGTTCAAGTCCGCCTAGCAGCTCCAATCCCTTGAAACTTAAGGTTTCAAGGGATTTTTCTTGTTTTGTCAAAACCACTTGAAAACGCAGGTGAGTGTTGCTATAATAAAAGCACTATATAAACTGAAGTTCTTCCTTTTTCGGTATTCGGCTTCGGTTGGTGAATTTTTATTTTTAAAAGAAAGAAGGAACTCAAATGAAAAAAGTTTTCTCGCTCCTTTTGGTGCTTGCTATGTGTCTTTCGCTGTTTGCCTGCACCAAAGCCGCCCCACCCGAAGAAGAAAAGTTATGGGTATTTGACGGTACAAACACTAATGACGTTGACAAAACCGTATCAACCGAAATTTCAGTTCCCGTTTCGGGCAGCTACCGTAATGCCGATACTTCCGACGGCGAACTCAGCGGCAAAATTACCATCAACAAATTTGTTTATGACGGATTAACCGATTGGCGTGTTTATTTTCATATTCTTGAAGAAGATGAAACTTCAATTGATTTCTCTGAAGATGACGTAAGAAACAATAAAATCGTATTAAAAACCACGGTTGATGACTATACCGAAGAAAACATCCTTAAAGGAATCCCTCTTGTCTCCGATTTATCTTTTGTTGATGACAGAAGCAATGACGGAAAAGGCATTTATGACAGCTTATATGACGGTAAAAACGTTGACTGTGTTATCAATGTAGGATACTCTTCCGAATATAAATTCACAATTG
>JAXJVE010000266.1:0-6006 GCA_036308705.1 Acutalibacteraceae bacterium | reverse complement strand
GTGCAACATGGTTGTTATCAAATGTGATTGCACCTTTTTTGCATACATCCTCGCATCTGTGAGCAAGACATCCGCGGCAGGCATTTGTTACTTCGTAACCGCCGACGGGACATTCATCGCAGGCGATATCGATAACCTCGATAACATTATGGTTATTCTTATCGCCGCCCATTGCAATTTTTACTCTTTCGGCAAGAATTGCACGCTCTTTATAAACACAGCAACGCATTGTGGGTTCATTACCCGGAACAAGATTCTTTGGGATATCGAGAATGTTGTCATACAAGGTATCATCCCACGAGAGTCTTGCAACTTCACGCAGAACTTTGTATTTAAGATATTGAACTTTTGTGTCAAACTTTCTCATAATAATTCTCCTTAAAAGTAGCTGACCTTAATGCGTTTACCCATCTTTTTGAGGCAAGCTGAAAGCTCCTCAACAAGATTCATTTTTATGCTGAAATTAATGGGCAGATCGGGATTCTGATGAGCGGGATTGATTGCTCTTCCCACATAGAAATTTATATCAGTTGCTTCTTCAAAAAGCAAGCGGGAAATTAATGAAGCACCGTCACGCTTTAAGCTCCAATGCTCATAGTGTTCGTTTTCACCGAGATAATCCTTTGCATATTCAAGAACTTTGTTGACGGTTATAACACCTTCTGTTACAAGGTCAACACCCTCAATTTCCGCAATGGGAGGCACATCGGCTTTCTCGAAATTAAGGCTTGCTTTAATCGGTTTGTTAAGATATTTTGCGGCAATGGAAGATGTTGTGCCGCCGCAGATGATGTGTTTGCCCTCTTTTGAGAAGAAGAGCGACATCATTCTGTTTGCATCGTCTCGATTTGACGGAGGACCGAAAAGAATATTCATCGGTTCACGCTTTCTGATACGCACAACACAAGCCGTTGCATCGTCGCCGGGTTTGCCGCCGTAGAGTTTGAAGCATTCATCAACAATAATTGTTGAAAGAGTTTTTGCGGTGTAACCGACGGGTGCAAGAGTTTCGATAAACGAAATTATATCTTCTCGCTTCCAACCGAAATTATATGACATTCCTATGCCTGCGTGAGGACAGCCGTCACTCATCGCAACAAAAATATCGTTTTCACGAAGCTTGATTACGCTTTTAAAAATCTTTTTGCCGCCGATGTTCATTTCGGTTTTGGGATAATCATAATTCTGCTCGTCACGGATAACGATTACCTGCGGATTATCATACTGAATAACCTCTGCGATATCGTTGTTTTTCAGATGAATAATCGTAAAGGTTGAATAAGCAACACCTCTGACGGAGCAGACAGGAAGAGTTGCCGCAATGGTAGAAACACATTCCTCAATAGGAAGCCCCTCTGCCATCATAGTTGAAATTATTTTTGATGTTAAGGTCGAAAGAATGCTTGCTTTAACACCGCTTCCGAGACCGTCGGCAAGAACGATAACCGTTGAGTTTTCGTCCTGCTCAACAACGTCAACGTGGTCGCCGCAAAGTTCTTCGCCATAGTGATTGACGCTTTTGTAGCCGATATCTGCACACAAATCATTCATCGGTAATCGACTCCTTCAGCTTCGCAAGAGCGATTTTTGTTTCTGCGGCTGTTTCGCCAAGAAGTGATGCGATTTCCTGAACGATACGCATCTGCTTTTCAACAACTCTGTCAGCAACCTCAACGGTCTGACGGCTGATGTTTTCTTTCTTTTCACGCTCTGCCTCTTCATCGGTTACATCACGCATAATGCCGATAAGAAGATGGGAATCTCGGTCATAAACAACCGTCTGCTCAACATATCTCTTGTATTCTGCAAGATACACACGCTGGTCACGGACATCTCTGCCCGTTGAAAGAACGGTCATAAACACGCTGGGGTCAAGAATTCTGACAACCTGATCGCCGAGAACATCCGATGCACTGCGGATATTCATAATCTTTCTTGCGGCGGTGTTAATCTGCTGAACTTCAAGCTGTTCGTTGAGAACGATAAGTCCGTTGGGAGTATTCTTGACGATTGTGTCGGAGAAACTCTCGGCTTTATCCTTAAGATAAGGCAGACACATTGAGCTTTCAGCCTTGCCCTGTGCGATTGCAACAGCCTTTTCACGGCAGGTGTTATATCCGCAGGAGCCGCAGTTAAGCTCATCGGAAGGCTTGAATTTACCCATCTGACGGAGAATGTTGTTGATTTCCATTTCGGAAGGCAAAGGAAGTTTTCTTTCAATGTAGCTGAAATTCTTTTTGAGTTCGATTGCCTTGGGCTGATCAACCTCAAAATCTCTTTTGCCCGCATAATTTGCAACCTCAATATAGTCCTTGATGTTTGAGGTGTGGTGGTATTTTTCGATAACGGGACCGCCTACGCAGCTGCCGACACAGGCCGACATTTCAATAAAGCACTTGTGAATCTTGCCGTTTTCGATATCCTTAAGAACCTGAATGCAGTTTTCAACGCCGTCGATTGCAACGTATGTATAGTCGCCTGTTTCGGTCATTGTTTTGAGAACACCGCCCGTTGTGGGGAAGAATCTTGCACGGCTGAATTCGTCTTTATCGGAAACCGCTTCAAGTTCGATGTTTTCTTCTTTGAGCCATTCGGTAAGCTCTTCAAAAGTGAGAACGGCATCGCAGATTCCTTCGTAATATTCAGCTTCATCCTTCTTTGCAACGCAAGGACCGACGAAAACGGTTTTTGCATTGGGAATACGCTTCTTGATATCCTGACAGTGTGCCTGCATGGGTGACATAACATCTGCAAGATAGCCGAGAACGGCGGGATAATGCTTCTGGATAAGCAAATTTATTGAATGACAGCAGGATGAAATGATAACATCTCTTTCTTCCTCTGCCAGAATTCTTTCATATTCGTTTTTGACGATGGTTGCACCGATTGCGGTTTCTTCAACATCAAAGAAACCTAGCTTCTGAAGTGCCGAACGCATTGAATTGATGCCCGCACCGTCATAGTTTGCAATGAACGAGGGAGCAAGGCTCACAACAACGGGGTCGCCGCTCTGGATAAGCACCTTTGCTTTTTCAACCTCATTCACGATTTCCTTTGCATTCTGCGGACACACAACAAAGCACTGACCGCAAAGGATGCACTCGTTGCCTATAATATGTGCCTGATTGCCCGAAAAGCGGATAGCTTTGACCGGGCAATGACGGATGCATTTATAACAGTTTTTGCAGTTTGATTTTTTAAGAGTAAGGCAATTCATAAAATATTACTTCCCTTCAACTGCTGACAAAATATTTTCGTTAAAAAATTCTTTGAAATTTTCTTTTGTTATGCCGACGTGAATATCATCATTGACCTGAATGGTTACACCAACGCGATTACACTTGCCGATGCAAAAGCTTCCGGCAAGTGTAACTTCGTCTTCAAGATGATGTTCTTCAACGGCTTTCTGAAGGAGTTCAACAATTTCGGGTGAACCCTTCAGGTGGCATGAACTGCCGACGCAAACCTGAACAATCACCATAACTTACACCTTCGCAATAACTTCTTTTGAGAAGAATTCGTCTACTGTTTCGGGAGTTACCGAGAAGAAATTATCGTCAACGGTAACGCACACACCCTGCTGGCATTTGCCCATGCAGAAAGTGCCGCCGAGCTCAACCTTATCGCCGAGCTTATTTTCGCTGATGAGATACTGAAGCTGTTCAACAACCTGTCTTGAACCCTTGATATGGCATGATGAACCGATACAAACTGTAATTTTCATTGTATTTATCTCCCTTGCTTTATTATTCGTAATCTACAACGTTTGCCCATGAAAGAAGGAATTCTCTCTCTTTTTCGTTGCCCTTAACTGACTGTGAAGCTGCAACGATGGGCATCCACTTCTGAACATACTGCATAGCGGTGTTGCTCTTCTTGCAGAAGAGTTCAAGGTATTCCTTTGCACCGTTGATATCGCCGCTGAGCCAGAAGAGAAGATAGGTTCTTGCGGCATCTGCTGATGCGTTGCCCTGAGTTGCGTGTGACCAGTCAAGGATATATGCTGTGCCGTCTTCTGCAATGATGATGTTTGAGGGGTTGAAGTCGCCGTGGCAGACTTTGTTGTGCTTGGGCATACCTTCAAGACGGGTATGAAGGTCATACTTTGTTGTTGCTTCAAGGTCAGACTGACCGATTTTTCTGTTCATCTTATCCTTGAGCTTGTTGAGAAGAGGACAGGTTTTTGACTGAACTTCAAGCTGAAGGTCAACAAGGAGTTCAAGATATTCGCTCTTCTTGTCTTCATCCTCTGCCATAAGCTGTGCAAGAGTTTTGCCTTTGATGAATTCCGAAACGATTGCCCATTTGCCGTCAATCATTGTTACTTCGAGAACCTTGGGAATATTAAGACCTGTTTCTTCAATTCTTGCCTGATTGAGTGCCTCATTGAGAACATCAGCCTTTGAATAATCGTCATTGAAAACTTTTACGCAAACGTCGCCGTCACGGTAGATTGTCTTATTGTTTCTTACTGCTATTACTCTGTCAAGTTTCATTTTTGTATCCTCCTTCTCAATTATGCCTTCTTACCTTTGCGGTATGCTGACTTTACTTTGTCATCTGCGAAAACCTTGATGTCATCTGCTGTGGGCATAGCCTTTTCAACAAAGTGCTTGCCGTAGTAAGCATTGAGATACATCTGCTTGAGTTCGCTCATAAGGGGATATCTGGGGTTAGCGCCTGTGCACTGGTCGTCAAATGCCTGCTCAACCATATCGTCAAGACGGTCAAGGAAGTCTTTTTCGTCAACGCCGTAATCCTTGATGGTTTCCTTGATGCCGACTGTCTTCTTGAGATCATTGATAGCCTTGATGAGGTTTTCAAGCTTTTCGTTGTTGTTCTTGCCGCCGAGGCCGAGGTAATCAGCGATTTCTGCATAGCGTGCAAGAGTGTGAGGATGGTCATACTGTGAGAATGTACCCATCTTTGCAGGAGCTTCGGAAGCATTGAAGCGAAGAACTTCTTCAATCATAAGTGCGTTTGCAACGCCGTGAGGAAGATGATGGAAAGCACCGAGCTTATGAGCCATTGAGTGGCAGATTCCGAGGAATGCATTTGCGAATGCCATACCTGCCATTGTTGCGGCATTAGCCATCTTTTCTCTTGCTTCAACGTCTGTCTGACCGTTTTCGTATGCTCTGGGAAGATATGTGAAGATATTCTTGAGTGCCTGAAGTGCAAGACCGTCTGTGTAGTCTGTTGCAAGCATTGCTGCGTAAGCTTCAACTGCGTGAGTTACTGCGTCGATACCTGATGCTGCTGTAAGACCCTTGGGAGCTGACATATGGAAATCAGTATCAATGATTGCCATGTTGGGAAGGAGTTCATAGTCAGCAAGAGGATACTTAACGCCTGTCTGTTCGTCTGTGATAACTGCGAAGGGAGTAACTTCTGAACCTGTACCTGCTGATGTGGGAACAGCGATGAAGTATGCCTTTTCACCCATCTTGGGGAATGTGTAAACTCTCTTGCGGATATCGATGAATCTCATTGCCATATCCATGAAATCTGCTTCGGGATGTTCATAGAGAACCCACATAATCTTTGCTGCGTCCATTGCCGAGCCGCCGCCGAGAGCGATGATTGTATCGGGTTTGAATGCTGCCATCTGAGCCGCACCGTTCTTTGCGTTGAGGAGTGTGGGGTCGGGCTGAACATCAAAGAATGTTGTGTGAACAATGCCCATTTCGTCGAGCTTGTCTGTGATGGGCTTTGTGTAGCCGTTTTCATAGAGGAATGTATCTGTTACGATGAATGCTCTCTTCTTGCCCATAACGTTCTTGAGCTCATCAAGAGCAACGGGAAGACAGCCTTTCTTGATATATACCTTTTCAGGTGCACGGAACCAGAGCATATTTTCCCTTCTTTCTGCAACAGTTTTGATATTGATAAGGTGTTTTACACCAACGTTGTCTGATACTGAGTTGCCGCCCCATGAACCGCAACCGAGTGTGAGTGAGGGAGCAAGTTTGAAGTTATAGAGGTCACCGATACCGCCGTGTGATG
>JAXJVE010000265.1:0-3698 GCA_036308705.1 Acutalibacteraceae bacterium | reverse complement strand
GGATAGAAAAGATATTTTATAATATCAAACGCCGATATCTCATAACCGAGCGTTGTTACTGCCGATACGGCAACAAGCATCTGTGCACCGTAGGGCAAAAAGCCCTGAAAAATGCATGAAAATGTATCAAGAAGCGAAGCTGTTTTCCTTTTTGAAACGTCAAAATCCTTTGCCATTTCCGAAGCAATCGGGTTTGCCATAACTATCGCAACGGTATTGTTTGCAGTTGCTATATCCATAAGTCCTACAAGCAAACCGATGCCGAGCTGTCCGCTTCTTTTACCTTTGAATACACGGCGTATGCCGTTAAGAAGTGCATCAAATCCGCCGTTATGTTTGATAAGGGCACACATTGCCGCAACAAGAACAGCAACCATTGATGTTTCAAACATTCCCGATGCACCTTCGCCCATTTTTGAAAGAAGAGCAGAGAAATCAACCGCACCCGTTGTAAGCATTATTATACTGCCCGAAACAATGCCGATAATAAGCGTTACAAAAACATTGATGCCTATGATTCCGCTGATAAGAACAAGCACATACGGAATAATTTCAATAAGAGTGTAGCCCTTACTTATTCCGCCCTCAACCTGAGAATTCATTGAAAAAACTGCAATCAGTATAAGTGTAGCAATCGCCGCGGGGACAACTATTGCAAGATTTGTTCTGAACTTATCTTTCATTTTGCAGCCCTGACCGTTACAGGCGGCAATCGTTGTATCTGAAATAAACGAAAGATTATCGCCAAACATTGAGCCGCCTATAACCGTTCCCACACAAAGCGGAAGAGAAAATCCCGAACCCGCCGAAATCGCAACGGCGATAGGTGTTATCAGCGTAATCGTGCCTACAGAAGTACCCATTGCCGTTGAAACAAAGGCACTTATTACAAAAAGTACAACAACCGCAAACTTAGGCGGAGTTACCGAAAGCAGAAAATATGCAACGCTCTCTGCCGAATTTCTGCCCACAACGCCCACAAAAATGCCCGCAAGCAAAAATATAATGAGCATTGTGATTATGTTTTTATCTCCCACGCCTTGTCCCATAATGCCGAACTTTTCATCAAGTGATATTTTGCGTGTCTGAACAACGGCAACCAGAAGTGCCGTAAGGAATGCCACAACAATGGGCACATTATAAAATCCCATCGGTATTTTCATCACATATTCAAATATGATGCCAAGGGATAAATAAAGTATAACAAAAACACCTATGGGCAATAATGCCCAAGCATTTGATTTTTTCATTTTCTCACCTTTTATATTTTTTCTTTCTGCTCATTTTATCATAAACTAAGCCGTCAGGCAATATCTATTTGACCTTTCTGCCGTAAAATAGTATAATTTAAAAGGTGATAAAATGAATAAACATCTGAAAAGCCTCAACAGAATTGAGTTTGTTGTCACAACGACTTGCACAGGCAAATGCAAACACTGTTCTCAGGGCGAACACAACACCTCAGAACAAATTGATAAAACCCTTGCCGCAGATGCCGTTCGCAAAATCGCAGAAAAATACAGTATCAACTCCGTTATGACCTTCGGCGGCGAGCCTTTGCTCTGCCACGAAACTGTTTGTGAAATACATAAAACCGCAAAGGATATGAACATTCCCAAAAGGCAGCTCATAACCAACGGATATTTCAGCAAAGATTTTGAAAAAATACGCTCTGTAGCCCAAAGTCTTGCACTCTGCGGTGTAAACGAAATTCTGCTCTCCGTTGATGCTTTTCATCAGGAAACCGTTCCTCTTGAATATGTAACTGCATTTGCAAAATCCGTTATTGAAACAGATATAAACATAAAAGTTCACCCCGCATGGCTTGTCAGCCCCGATGACGATAACCCTTATAACCGCACAACAAAAGATATTCTTGAAATTTTCAACCGCATGGGAATTGAAACAAACGAGGGAAATATCATTTTCCCAAGCGGTAACGCACTCCGATATCTGAGCGAATATTTTGATTTATCTCAAAAACCCGTTAACCCATATCAGGAAGACCCGACGGATATCCGTGCAATATGCTTCAGTGCAAACGGCGATATTCTCGGCAGTAATATTTATAAGCAGGATATATCGGATATTCTTTTAGCATATTTGCCTTAATAACAAACAGAACGGACTTTTACATTGTAAAAGTCCGTTTTTTATTATGTAAGATTTTTATAATTCATTGCAAATTTTTCGTCCCAGGTTGATTCGATTTTCTCTCGCCATGCAAGTGCTTTTTCTGTCATTTCCTTGCAAAGTTCAGGCATTGCATCGCAGAGATTATGCTTTTCACCGGGGTCGTTTTCAAGGTCTGAAAGGAATACTTCCGCACGCTGTTCTTCGCCCTCAACAAGCTGACCGTTAAGCACAAGCTTATATTTTCCTTTTCTTGCGGCAGTCTGTCCTTCCATTTCCCAAAAAATATATTCGTGCTCAGCATCCGATTTGCCGTCAATCATCGGCACAAGGCTCATTCCGTCAAGCTCGTATTCTTCGGGAGTACCTCCGCAAAGTTCAAGCAAAGTCGGGAATATATCAGTTGAGATATGCGGTGAATTCTCAACTGATGTGTTCGTTCTTCCGTACCAGCTGAGAATTGCGGGAATTCTTATTCCGCCTTCAAAAAGGCTGAATTTATGTCCGCTGAAAATACCCGCAGTGCCGCCGTAATAATAATCCTGAGTTCCGTCAAGCCAGTTTCTCGATTCTCTTGAAGGGCCGTTGTCACTCTGAAAATATATAACCGTATTTTCAAGAAGTCCCTGACGGATGAGTTCATTTCTGATTTCACCCACACCGTCATCAACCGCACTTATCATTGCCGCCATAATCTGACGGTCTTTTGAAAGATACGGAAATCTTCTGATATATTTTTCAGGGGCGTGCATCGGATAATGCGGAGCGTTGTATGCAACATAAAGCATAAACGGTTCATTATGATGTTTCTGAATAAACTCAACACTCTTGCGTGTAATTCTTTCAGTCATATATTCGCCGTTTTCATAAACTTCCTCGTCGTTTTCCCAAAGGTCGTGGGTCGGATTTGTGTTACCGTCCGCCATTCCCCAATAAAAAATATGGGAATAATAATCAACACAGCCCGCAAGAAATCCCGAAAATTCGTCAAAGCCGTTTGCGTTAGGTCTGCACTCGTCTTTTAATCCGAGATGCCATTTGCCCATAATTCCTGTTTTATATCCGAGCTTTTTGAGTGCGGTTGCAATTGTCGGCACTTCGGGAGTCAGTCCCGATGCCCTGCGATGACCCGCAAGAATTGCTCTTACTCCCGCATTTGCAGGATATCTGCCTGTAAGAAGCGATGCTCTTGACGGTGAACACACGGGCGATGCTGAATACATAGAAGTAAATCTTATACCGTCTTGTGCAACGGCATCGATATTCGGGGTTTTAAAATCCGTTGCACCCATACAGCTCAAATCACCGTAGCCCTGATCATCGGTCATAATTATAATTACATTCGGCTTATTCATAATATTTTCTCCGTAATTTCCAAAATGATATTTTGATTATATCACACAAAAATAATCAGTTCAATTAAAAAACAATAAAAAACCACCCGAATAAATCGGGTGGTCTTATATAAGTTAAAATAATTATGCTTTGTTTGCTGAACCGAAGAGTTCAATCTTTTCTTTTACGCAAGCCTTGATTGCTTCAGCACCGGGAGCGAGAAGCTTTCT
>JAXJVE010000264.1:0-1814 GCA_036308705.1 Acutalibacteraceae bacterium | reverse complement strand
GATTAAACCTCCTTTTCAGTTTCAGTTTTTTGCGACCTTAAAACGGAAGGTCGTCTTCGGGAATTTCTTTGAAGTCACCCTCGTCTGCAGTTGAATATGAGGGTGCGGGCTGAGCTGCTGCATAACCGGCATCTCTTGTATAAGAGCCTGTGCCGCCTTCTGCTTTTGAACCACAGAAACTTACGTTATCTGCTACAATTTCAACAGCCTTTCTCTTGTTGCCGCTTTTATCCTCATACATTCTGGTCTGAATGTAGCCCTGAACAGCGATCATTGAGCCTTTGCGGAAATACTTGCAAACAAATTCTGCAGTCTGTCTCCATGCAATGATATCAATGAAATCTGCCTGACGGTCTTCACCCTGACGGTTGAAACGTCTGTCTACGGCTACTGTGAATGATGATACGGAAATTCCGCTTCCTGTAGTGCGAAGCTCGGGGTCTGCAACAAGTCTGCCCATAATTACGGCATTGTTTAACATTTTGCGACCTCCTTAGTTCTTCTTAACAATGAGTGAACGAAGCACACCGTCTGTAATCTTTACAACACGGTCAAGCTCTGCGGGAAATTCAGGTGTAGCCTGATAATTGAAGAGAACGTAGTAACCCTCTGCTTCGTCGTCGATAAGGTATGCGAGCTTACGCTTACCCCATTCATCAACGCTCTCAAGAGTGCCGTTAGCTTCGATCATAGCCTTGAATTTCTCGATGAGAGGCTGAACAGCTTCTTCGCCGTTGGCAACTGAAAAAACCATCATTGTCTCATAGCTGATGTTTGCTGACATTCTTAAAGCACCTCCTTCTGGTCTTTGGCCACGGTGCATCCGTGGCAAGGATAAAATTTGTTTTAATCCTGCTGTTTGTCACAGCGGTTTTATATTTTAACAGAATTATACAGGCTTGTCAAGTGTTTTGCCCCAAAGCATTTTTTAATACTTGATAAAATTGCGGTGTAATTGTATAATATAATTGTAAATTTCGTCAAAAGAGGTGATTCCCGTGAATGAAAGACTGCCTTATCTCCGCAAAAAATCAATGAGCCTTCCGTTAACTCCGGGAGTCTATCTTATGAAAAACAAGAAAAACGAGATTATTTATGTCGGCAAGGCAAAGGCTCTCAAAAACAGAGTCAGCTCCTATTTCGGCTCACAGAATAATTTATGGATAAAGGTTCGCAGAATGGTTGAAAACGTTGAAGATTTTGACTACATTCTCTGCGACAGCGAATTTGAAGCTCTCATCCTTGAATGTTCTCTCATCAAGCAACACAGCCCCAAATACAACATTCTTCTCAAGGATGACAAAGGCTATCACTATATCAAAATCACCCGTAACGGCTGGAAGAATTTTTCCGCCGTTAAGCAAAGGCTTGACGACGGTGCGGAATACATCGGCCCGTATACCAATTCCTACGGCATTTCAAACGCCATAGATAACGCAAAAAAAATATTTATGCTCCCCCAATGCTCAAAGGTATTCCCGAGAGATTATAACAAAAGCCGCCCGTGTCTTAACCATTTTATCGGTCAGTGTGCGGCACCGTGTGCGGGCAAAATGAGTGAAGAAGCCCATTCTCAGGCAGTTGACGAAGCAATTGATTTTGTTATAAACGGCTCGGGTAAAGCGATTGATATGCTTACAGAAAAAATGCTGCAGGCTTCTGAAAATCTCGAATTCGAAAAGGCGGCAAAAATCAGATGCCGTGTCTTCAACGATTTCATGAATGAGATTGTACTTCCCGAGCTTACAAAGGAAATTCCTGCGGAAAAGCGTCTTGAAGCAGGAGAGCTGAAGAGAAAGTTCATTGTTACAAGT
>JAXJVE010000263.1:0-1387 GCA_036308705.1 Acutalibacteraceae bacterium | reverse complement strand
GGTAAGCCTGCTCTCGGCGTTGGTGCAGGTAACACTCCTGCAATTATTGACGAATCAGCAGATATTCTCCTTGCTGTAAACTCAATTATTCACTCAAAGACATTCGATAACGGTATGATTTGTGCTTCAGAGCAGTCAGTTATCGTTATGGAAAGCATCTATAACACAGTTAAAGAAGAATTTGCCGCAAGAGGCTGCTACTTCCTCAACCCCGCTGAAACAGAAAAGGTAAGAAAGACAATCATCATCAACGGTGCTCTCAACGCAAAAATCGTTGGTCAGCCTGCTGCAAAGATTGCCGAGCTTTCAGGCGTTACCGTTCCCGAAGGCACAAAAATTCTTATCGGTGAAGTTGAAAGCGTTGACATCAGCGAAGAATTTGCTCACGAAAAGCTTTCACCCGTTCTTGCAATGTATAAAGCAGAAAACTTTGAAGATGCACTTGCAAAGGCAGAGCACCTTGTTGCAGACGGCGGCTACGGTCACACATCTTCACTCTATGTAAACGAAGTAACAGAAACAGAAAAAATCAACGAGTTTGCCGCAAGAATGAAGACTTGCCGTAATATAGAGCATTTTTGTATCAGGAAAAAATTCTTGTCTGTTATTTTGTTTCCAAAAGAGCAGAGAATCATAAAAAAATAATTTTTTTATAATACCTATTTATTTTATGATATCTATTATGTTATAATATACTTTTAAAAGTAACAAGTTCAATTAAATAAATCAACACAAATTTTTTCTCGATGGAAAGATGTGATAATTTTGAGTAAGAAAAACAAGTTTTTTGCCGATGACGGCTGGGCATTCTGGGTTGACGGTGACGATACGAGTACCATATATCTCAACAGTTGGCTCAATCCCAAGGGCAAAAGCTATATGGATGTTTCAATACATATCAGAGGGATAAAAGAAACCAAATCGCTTAATATGTATTTTCCGTTTTCAGTTGACAAAAGTGAAATCGAAGATGTTTCTTTGAATTTTAAAGACGAGAATCTTTCAAGAGCGATTTTCAGCAGTATGTGTGTTGTTGATTATAAGAAAAACAATGTCACATCCGAAATTGCATATAACGGCAAAACGGTTGATATCGTTCATATTTCCGCTGTTGATTACAGCCTTAAACCCATTTCAAAAGGAACTCTGATGAATATCGCTTTTGACGGAATTTTTGAATATCTCGATAACGATGAAGTTTATTTTATGTTCCGCATACCGCATAAATCTATTACGGAAGTTTTTAAACAGCGCTCAAGGGTTGGCAGCTTTTTTACCCGTATCAGAGATATGATTATGTCGCCCATTGTTTCCGAAAGCTACGGTTATTCGGTCAGAATCAACGAAGCAAGACTTCTTCCTAAAGAAATCAACAGCGTTGGTGCTT
>JAXJVE010000262.1:0-6041 GCA_036308705.1 Acutalibacteraceae bacterium | reverse complement strand
AAGGAGAATAATTATGAATTTAGGACAATTAGGAATAGCTCTGGCAATGGGTATTGCCTCAACAGGTTCTGCAATCGGTATCGGTATTGCAGGTCAGGCATCAATCGGTGCATGGAAAAAGTGCTATATGAGCAATAAGGCAGCACCTTTCATCCTCACCGTTTTTGCAGGTGCTCCTCTTACACAGACAATCTACGGTTTCCTTCTTATGCAGACAATGAGCGGTGCGGATAAAGACCCCGCATTCCTCTTCGGTCTTGGTATTGCATCGGGTCTTGCAATGGCTGTTTCAGCTTTTGTTCAGGGTAAAGCCGGTGCTGCAGGTGCAGACGCTCTTGCCGAAACAGGCAAAGGTTTCTCGCAGTACATCACCGTTGTCGGTCTTTGTGAAACAGTTGCACTTTTTGCACTCGTTTTCAGTATGGTTGCCCTCGGTTAATCTCAACAAACATCAAACCGCCTCTGATTTTGTCAGAGGCGGTTTTTTTATCAAAAAGATTCTTCGTCAAATTTTACCGTTCCGTCGGGTGTGATAAGGGCGGTATATATTCCGTTGGGATAGCCGTTTTTGAATGCGTTATATTGAATAACACAGTTGCCGTTGATAATCTGAACCACAGGGATATCTTCGGGTGTGCTCGGCTCATTCATATCGTTTGAAAGGTTGGCAGTCCACAGAATATTGCCAAGCAGATCCGTTTTCATAACGGCATCCGAGCTTTTGTGAGAAATAAGCAATATACCGTCTTCAAGCTTTCGTATTTCGGATTTTGCACCGACGTATTTCGGTTCTGAGGCATTTTTGCCTGTTTTTGCGTCAATTATATATAAACTGCCGTTTGCAACAAGATAAATATGATTCTGAGTGTAGTCGATAACCGAATTTGTTGTCTGCTCAAATTCACGGCTCCATATCTTTTTCAGATTTCTGTCGTAACATTCGAGCGTATAAACTTTAAGCGATTTGTCAAACACCTCAAGATAAAAATGCTCAAAGTCTGCGGAAAAGGTGAGGTTTCTTTCAACAGGGAATTCGGATTTGCAGTCTGTAATATATCCGCCGTATCCTGCAAAGAAAAGATACTTTGTAAAGTTTGCGTTGCTCTGATTATCAAGCTCGGCAATGTAAAACAAGCCTTCGTATTGGTCATAATCGTAATCACTGCCCGCAACATCGCCATATTGTGCATATCTGAGTTTGATGTCATCGCCGAAAATATATTTTGCCATTGAACGTATTTCTTTTTGAGAATACATAGGTCTTGTTATATCGTAATATAAAAAATATGTATAACGGTTAACAAGGATTTCAGGTACGGTATAACTTTTTCCGTCAACGGTATGTGTGTTCACACCGTCATATTTCCCGTAAATATACAGAGAATCGCCTTCTGTAATTCTTGTTTCGCTCTGCTTTCCTCTGATAACGGCAAAATTGCCCGTTCCCCAATAAAAACCGTCAGCATTTTTATATGCTTCATATTCAACAAGTGCGGTGTATTCGTTTGAGTTGCTTTCAATGATTTTTGTTACATAACAAAGAAAATTGATTTGTGAATCTTTATAAACCTGCGGATACCTTTGCAGAGAATTATAAGGTGCACGGAAATAATCCGTATCATAATATTGAAGAATAAGTTTCTCCGTTTCGCTGAGGTCTGAACGGTTATGAATTTTAATGTTCATCAGCCCGAGCTCGGTATCATCAGCGGGAGATTTTTTGCCTTCAACCGCCTGAGAGGTTCTCTCTTCCGATACGGTTGTGCCGACAGAGATATCAACATCATCTTTATCTTTGATGAACTTCGGAATAAAAATTATCCCCGCAACGGCAATTATTCCCGTGAAAAATATAATAACACACAGAACCGCCGACACAATTATAATCGGCAGTTTACTTTTGCGTTTTGATTTTATCGGAGCAAATTCTTTTTCTTCGCCGAATTTGGTCATACAGTACGGACAAAACTGACTTTCATCGGGAAGCTCTTTTTTACAGTTTTTGCAGAGCATAAATTCACCTCTGTATAAAGTATAAATGATTTGCCGACAAAATTCAACTGCATAAAACATAAACCGCTCCTCATAAAGAGAAACGGTTTTGGATTATTGATTATTTTTCCATAGCTTCTTTCATAATATCTTTGCCGGGTTCAAGATTATTGAGGTTGCTCAGCTGAACGGCGGGTCTGATTCCGCAAGCAGAGGTATAAACATATTTGTTGCTTGCGTTTACTCCGCCTTCGCAGACAAACATGGATAATCTTGCGGGAGTGCGGGTAATCCATGTGCACTGACCGGCTACATCTGTTGCGTAGTTGTATTCAATTTCCGCACCCTGAATCCAGGCGTAGAATGTGCTGTACGCTTCGGCATCAAGGTTATATTCTTCTTTCTCTGATTCGCTTGATGAGAGAAGATATACCTTTTCTTTGGTGGGCGGTGCCTGATACGAATCATAGCCGAAATTGTATTCGCCCCTGTTTTTGATTTCAACCTCTTTGATGAGCTTCTTTTCGCTCTCGTTGAATGCAATGTTATAAAATCCGTTTGCATCATTGCTGAGCCACTGACGTACAGAACTGTTTTCGTAGTCATAAGCAAGCTTTGTAAATGCGGGGTCTGAATAATATTCTTCGCCGTTCTGATAAACGGTATTTGAATAGGGCTGAGCATCAATTATGTTTTCGCATATAATAAGACCTTTTGCGGGGTCGAGAACACGCCATACCAACGGCTGATACATAAACCAATATGTTTTGTTGAGTTCAAAAGAGTTCACAGCTTGCTGAGGTTTTTTGCCGTTTGTTGATGCACCGGTAACAGTCTTTTTGTATGTTGATTCGGGTCTGTATTCTGTAATCTGAACAGCCCTGTATTTATGACCTTTATATGTTACATCGGCGTACTTCATATAGTTGTTTTTCGCCATACTGCCAACGGTACCGTCACCGCTGTAATAATCATAATTTTTCCATTCCAAAGAAAGTTTGTTCAGTTCGGTCTGAACACTTTCGGGGACGAGTATTGAAGGATATTCGCCAAAGTGAACAAGATCACCTGCTTTATATTTTGATGATACGGGCGTGGTTTCGGATTCGATACCTGTGTTTGCGGTAAAAATCGGGGTGTCGCTTGCGGGTTCATCATCTTTTTTTGCACTGCAGGCAGTAACCGAAAGCATAAGGGAAAACACCAGAACAGCGGATGCGATTTTTTTGAAAATATTCATAACATAACCTCCTGAGAATTAATAAAACCGCTGACAGTATTTTACACCGCCAACGGTCATTTTGTCCTATGCAGCCTGCATAGGACATTTATTTTTTATTGTGTTATAATTTTGAAGCAAGTTCACGCACATTCGGGTATCGTTTGTTGGGGTCGATGTTGATGCAGGTTTCAACAACCTTTCTGAGTCTGCCGCTGCAAAGCTTTTTTGACGGGTGTTCGCCTGTAAGCATAACATTGATAAGAATGCCCACGGCAAATATATCCGAACGGCAGTCGGTCTGATTTATTCCGTATTGTTCGGGTGCCGCAAAACCTGCCGTGCCAATAAAAGCCGTATCCTGCGGCTGATATTTTTTGTGTATTCTTGCGGCATCAAAATCAATAAGTTTAACGTTTCCGTCTGAGCATATCATAATGTTTTCAGGCTTTATATCTCTGTGGATTATGTTCAGGGAATGGAGCGTATCAAGAGCCGAACATACATCTTTTATGACCGTGCAAACGCCCTCTTCCGTATAAAGACCGCTTTGAAGAATATCCGCAACGGTTGTTCCGTTGATATATTCTTCAATAATTTCGCAGCCCGAAGCATCGGCCTGAACGCTGAAAATTTTGGGCAGATTCGG
This sequence comes from Acutalibacteraceae bacterium, assembly GCA_036308705.1. Taxonomy (GTDB): domain Bacteria; phylum Bacillota; class Clostridia; order Oscillospirales; family Acutalibacteraceae; genus CAG-177. The sequence goes on along the minus strand of JAXJVE010000262.1, from coordinate 2,181 downwards.
ATGTGAAACGTCTTTTAACAAATTATATACAGAGGTGTCACCGTTGAAACGCAGCCTGATAATTTGTGTTCCGAGCAATTTGTGGCGGAGGACAGCGGCTGATTTGCCGTTCCTCTGAGTAAGTGCCTTGACAAACTCAAATTGCTCTGCCATAATCGAATTGAAATCACTTTGCAAACAATCATCCCCAAGGAGTAATTATATGATAACAAAATCAACTGCCGAGCTTATGGATGAGCTTATGAAAGCCAATAATATCGGCAAATATCTGAAAGAGAACAGTCAGTATATGGTGAGCGAAGAGCTCTCCGCTTACTTGTCAAATATACTTGAAAAGAAAGGTTTAGTCAAGTCTGCAGTAATCAAAAAAACCGAAATGAGCGAGGTTATGGGATATCAGATTTTTTCGGGAGTGAGAAATCCCTCAAGAGATTCGCTGATTTGTTTGTGCTCTGCAATGGAACTGAGTGTTGAAGAAACACAGTCGCTGCTTCAGATTGGCGGATTTGCATCGCTTTATCCCAAAAACAAGCGTGATGCGATTATTATTAACGGCATAAACTCAAATCTTTCCGTTGCGAAGATTAACGAGAATTTATATGATAATTGCGAAAATACATTGAATCAATAAATATATTTTTGAAAGATGCCTTGCGTAATCAAGGTGTCTTTTTTTATGTTGTATATTGAAAATGATTATGGTATAATTAATAAGTTATTCGGGGAAACAGGTGAAAATCCTGTACGAGCCCGTCGCCGTGATGTGCATATTATTTTGTCTTTCTTACCCGATGCCGCAAATCGGGGAAAGGGTCATTGAGCGTTGCTTGAGAAGGCTGATTGACAAAGCACAAAGTCGAAATACCCGGTAACGGATAAAAACCTCTGCTTATAATTGCGAGTGCCGATTAAGAGGGAAAAATTCAATACAAGGAGATATGCATTATGAAAAAGACAAAAATTTCAAGATTTTTGTCGGTTATTCTCTGCGTTGTGCTTATTGCGGCTGTGGCACTTTTTGCAAGCGGATGTACCGATAAAAATAATACCGACCCAACCACCGCTCCGTCGGCTGCACCCGAAAATATTTCGGAAATCGGCACAGGTGAAAAAAGTTTTGATTTCACCGTTACCGATTATGACGGCAGCGAAAAAAAGTTTACGGTTTTTACCGATAAAACCGTTGTAGGCGAAGCCTTGCAGGAGCTCGGTCTTATTTCGGGCGAAGAAGGCCCTTACGGATTATATGTTAAATCCGTAAACGGAATCACATACGATTATGATGCCGACGGCAAATACTGGGCATTTTATATCAACGGTGAATATGCCGTTACGGGTGTTGATGTTACCGAGATTGAAGAGGGTAAAACATATTCGTTCAAAGCTGAAAAATGAAACTGAATACAAAAGAAGTTGCGGTTTTCGGAATGCTCGGTGCGGTTATGTTTGCATCAAAAATGCTTATGGAGATTTTGCCCAACATACATCTTCTCGGCACGTTTATAGTTGCAATAACCGTTGTATACCGCAAAAAAGCACTTTATCCGATTTACATCTATGTTTTGCTTAACGGCATTTTTGCAGGTTTTGCAACATGGTGGATTCCGTATCTTTATGTGTGGACTGTTCTTTGGGCTGCGATAATGATATTGCCCAAAAAAATGCCGCCTAAAGTTGCACCGATAGTATATGCCGTTGTGTGTTCGCTCCACGGCTTTGGCTTCGGAATTCTTTATGCACCCGCACAAGCTGTTATTTTCGGATTGAATTTCAAAGCTATGCTTGCGTGGATTGCGGCGGGAATGTCTTTTGATGTTATACACGGAATCAGCAATCTGTGCTGCGGTATTCTTATTGTTCCGCTTATAAAACTGCTGAAAAACTCAGAAAAATACACAAGATAAAAATGAGGCTTGCAGAGGTAAATACCTTTGCAAGCCTTTTGATTTGCACGATTATTTTGTGCCGAAGAGTCTGTCACCCGCATCGCCGAGACCGGGGAGAATATATCCGTTTTCGTTGAGGCATCTGTCGAGAGTTGAAACATAGATGTTAACATCGGGATGAGTTTCCGCAACCTTTGAAACGCCTTCGGGAGCACCGATGATAGCCATAAACTTAATGTTTTTGCAGCCCTTGTCTTTTAAAAGCTGAATTGCATCGCAGGCACTTCCGCCTGTT
>JAXJVE010000261.1:0-8693 GCA_036308705.1 Acutalibacteraceae bacterium | reverse complement strand
AGGATGTATCTGTAGCCCTGCAAAAGAAGAAAAGCAAGCTGAGTTTCAACAAAAAAGCCGTTCGGCGGAAGATAAACATCCATCTGTGAGTAATTATTTTTGATTAAAACAAAAGAGGTCGCATTAGCGACCACAATGTTATCATCTGATTGATGAAAATAATGATCTCCGACTTTTTTGATAAGTTTCCTGTTTTTTAAGCTTTCTTTGGTTCTTTCCATAAAATTTATGGTACAAAAAGGAAACTCATCCCCGCTTGCCATAAACGGCTCAAACTGCATCATTATGCGGGGTAAGTTGAAATTATCATTATTAGTGAATATAAATGACATCAGTTAATTAGGGGTTGAATTTTGAATAACACTGATGAGCGTAGCCCATACCTGTATAGGTGTTGGCAACTTGCTTATAGTCGTCTGTGCCTTCGCAAGGAACAGTAAACTGCCACTGCAAAAATTCATTTTCGGGGCAACCTGTTGCAAGGTAGTTAGCAAAAACATCTGCTACCTTAACCGATACCTGAACAAAATCGGGTTTCTGATACATGATTTTTTCTCCTTCTTTATGGTTATGAATTAGTCGAGTTCGCAAGGTGCATTGAGAAAAACCTTTGCAAAAATTGAACGCTGCTGAGCTGCTTCGCGTTCTTCTGTTGACATCTGATTCCATTCTTCAACTGAGTATGCGCCGCCTGCAACTGCATCAAGGATTTCTTCGGGAAGTTCTACGCCTTCGCCAGCCATTTCTTTTATAACGTCGAGGGGAGGAAGTTTTGTGTTTGACATAATAATTATCTCCTTTACTTTGGTTTCAAGAAATATTATCCATTATATGTATTATATTAACATATAAAAGATTTTTGTGTCAATAACTTTTCTAAAAAATGTACGACTGATTACAAAAAGTATTTGACATTTTACTGTCGCATTGACAAAAATTACATCAGATGATAATATGAATCTATGTGATAATCCGTTCAGTCAAGAACAAGCAGTTTTTCAATAATTGTTCTGTCTGATAATGATAAATATTTGCTCATATTTCTCATCCTTTATGAGCTGCACAGTTGATTTTACTTTATCTCAATTTTGACTTTTTTGTTATATCCAATGCGAAATTCAAATCAATCCAAGGAGTTTGTTTATGGATAAGTTAGTAAGAAAAATTGAAGTACCTCTTGCAAAAAAAGCAATCGAAAAAGCAGGTTTATATATCGTACAGGAAAAGGATCTTGACCGTCTGGCCGAGGTTGCTGCAGATGCATATAAGGACTATCCTTTACATAACTGGTTCACCAAGGGCAAATATGACGCCGAAGCATCCAAGTTGATTATGCAGATTTCTCTCAGAACGATGACGGAAGATGCCGTTATTTATGCCGACAGCGAAGAAATCAACGGATTTGCCGCTTGGTTGCCTTTTGGTTTTACAGGCAGTAAAACTCTTCCGTTTCTGGCCAACGGCGGCATAAGTCTGATTCTTCATTCAGGCCCCGGCATCATCGGCAGACTTCTGACCTACGAATCATATGCCATGAATCTCAAAAAAGAGTTTACCGATAACTACGATTGGTATTTATATAACCTTTCCATCAAGAAAGATGCTCAGGGTAGGGGTCTGGCAAGCAAACTGATGCGTCCTATGCTGGATTTTTGCGATACCGAAAAAATGGTTGCATATCTGGAAACAAACAAAGAGTCAAACGTTGGTTTATACCGTCATTACGGCTTTGACCTTATGAAGGAAGAACTCATTCCCAAAACGCCCGTAACACACTATTCAATGGTTCGTTATCCCGCTGAATAATATCGCTCCAAACAGAAGATGTGTTTGAAAATATATTGATAAAAGCTGAAGGAGATTAACTGTAATGACAATTGATATAACAAAAAATGCATACGAAACCACCATCAGACTCGCCGGCAGACTTGACACTATCACTGCACCTGATCTTGATAAAACAATCAACGAGGATATCAAAGGAACAAAGAATCTTGTTATTGACCTGAAAGATATTGAATATGTTTCCAGCGCAGGGCTTCGTGTTATTCTTGCTGCACAGAAAAAAATGGACAAAGTCGGTGCAATGAAAGTAACAAACGTTTGTCAGGAAGTAATGGAAGTGTTTGAGTTGACAGGCTTTACGGATATTCTGGTAATTGCATAAACATAGTCGATATATATTTTAAAAGCCGCCTTTGATTTTAAAGGCGGCTTTCGGTTGTTTGTAACAAAGTCAACCCCTGGCTATGCCAGGGGAATAGGAAAGCTTTCAGCGAGGGGAGAAGCATACAAGAAAAAGACATAAATAGTTTAGAACATACGAGTTGGAGATGTCAATACCATATTTTGACAAAAGCAGCCTTAATAAGATGCTTAACGAAGCTGTTGCTCAAGAATCAACGGGTGATGTTGGCTTCTATTATGTGGATAAAAATAGAGCTAAGAGCATATTCAAGCTTGCCAAAGTCCAATACCTTGGGAAACTTGATAGCCTTAACTCTAACGGTATTATACACAAAATTGATGAAAAAGTCAACAGAAAGATTGATTCTGTTTTGAAATCACAACAGTTTGTTCGTTGGTTCGGTGATTGGCAAAATCATCCTGAATCTGCAAGCAAAATTGTAAATGCAGACGGCACACCGAAGGTTATGTATCACGGCACACCGAATCAGTTTACCGAGTTTGATAAGAAGAAAGCAAAATCATCAGGATATTACGGCAGAGGCTTTTATTTCACAGACAGTGAAAGTCATTCATCACATTATGCTTGTTATGGTTTACGAGACCAAAGGCTCTTGGTGTAAAATCAGCGATACCGAAAACAGATGGGTTCATAAGAACTATCTTGAGGAGGTAAAATAATGAAAAAAATCATCCTTTAAATTGGGAGGTATAATATGTTACACGGATTTTTTTCAGTCGGTGTTCTTTATTTCGTTTTTGCCATTCAGTATATGGCAGGACTCTTCGGAATCCCTGAAGAACTCATAAATCAGCTTCTTTTTTAAAAATAAAACATAAAATTTACCGCCGAGAGGCTTTCGGGCATACACCTGATTGCTTTTCGGCGGTTTTTTTATTTTGTTTAAAAAACAAAGTGCTGTTTTTTGACTTGAATTTGACTTGAACAATAGATAATTTTTCGCAAAAATGACAAAATAGGCAAAAAATTAAAAAACAAAAATCAAAAAGAAAAAACCTCGAAACCCTTATTTGTCAAGGATTTCAAGGCTTTTTCTGTTGGTTGCGGAGACAGGACTTGAACCTGCGGCCTCCGGGTTATGAGCCCGACGAGCTACCAACTGCTCTACTCCGCGATATCTTGTTCTTAAGTGCTCTATTATTATACACGTTTTTTTAAGAATGTCAATACTTTTTGTGAAAATATTTGATATATATTTTTTATGAGGTCTGTTTAATATATTTTATGCGGAAGATGGGGCAATATGCACAGTTTTTTTGCTTCAGCTTTATGCCTTTATGCCGATTGACATCGAATGTTCTGAAATGGTATTATAATATAATAAGGGAAAGTGATTATGAAAGTGAGTTGATTATATGTCATCAGAAAACAGCACCGCTGTTAAAGAACAGATTGTTGAGCAGAATACAAAAAGATATGTCCGTCCCCGTGAGATTGCGGCATACGCACTTACATCATACGGTCTTAACAACCTCACATCATTTATCGGTTCAACCAAACAGTATTTTATGATGAGCTTTATGGGGCTGACCGGCGGACAGTATGCTTTGCTCGGAACAGTTTCAACTATATGGGATGCTCTGGATGACCCGATTTCGGGTATTGTTATTGACAGATTCAGAACAAGATGGGGCAGATTGCGTCCGTTCCTTATTTTGTCAATGCCGCTCTGGGCAATTTCATCTATACTTTTTTATGTTGTTCCCGGTTCGTTCAACTCAAACCAGATGCTTATTTATGCACTTGCCGCAACCATTATTTACGGAATAGGATTTTCGTATCTCAGCGGCTGGGAGCTTCTGCTTTATAATATGACTCCAAACACGAGCGAGAGAGGTACACTGATAGCAACTCAGAAATTCGTGAATCTTTTCACCTGGATTCCGTCGCTTGTGCCTGTATTTGTTGACTTTGTTCCCGGTGTTACCAAAAACGCCATAACTCAGCCCGAAGTATACAGAGGATTTTCGATTCTTTTTGTTGTTGCTGCGGCGGCGAGTGCGGTTTACGGTTTCTTTGTTATGAAGGAACGTGTATCCATCGCATCAAAAGATGAAATAAAGCAGGTAGGCTTTTTCAGGTCTGCAAAATCCATTCTGACCTGCCGTCCGCTGTGGGCACTTCTTCTTTCAGGCTTTTTCGGCGGAATCAAGGGCGTTGGCGGTGCATCTGAGGATTTCTTCTGGCTTAACTGCACGGGTAAGCTTTCAAACCGTCTTCTTTGCAGCTTGTTTACAGGCATACCCAACTATGTTATAACACCCGTTGCACCTTCTGTTATCAACAAATTCGGCTTGCGTACAACTGCAATTTCAGCAGGCGTTTTCAGCGGTCTTGCATATACCGCACTCTATTTTATCGGCTATAAACCCACGGGTAATTATTGGATTGACTTTGTTATTGTAACTGTAGGTCTTACCGTTTGCGGACTTCCCAACCATATTATGGGCGTATGCGACCCGCTTCTCAAGGGTGATATGTATGACTACCTTGAATGGAAGACGGGTATCCGCAACGAAGGTATCGTAAATGCCGTTATGAGCTATGTGAACAAGCTTTCTTCAAGTGTTCATACCTTCCTTTCGGGCGTTGTTTTTGACTGGATTAAATTCACTCCCCAAAAGGATATTTTCGGCAACGTTGTTCCTCATACCAATCCCAAGGTACTCAAGGGAATCTGGGGTATCTTCTGCCTTGCACCTGCGGTTGCCAGATACGGCTACGGTCTTGCACTTTTCTTCTTCAACGTTCACGGAAAAAACAAAGAAAAAATGCTTATTGAACTTGCCGAGCACAGAAACGCACGTGCTGTTGTTAAAAGACAGGAACTTTCCGAAATAGAAAATACGGAGAATTAAAATGATTGATTTCAGTGGATTCAGAATTTTTTCGCAGACTGCCGATGAGCTGAAAGCGGCGGGGATTTTTGCGGAAGAAATATTTTTGAGAACAGGTAAAAAACCTGAGAATACAACTGATAAAATAAATGCAAATTTTATTTTTGAAACAGATTCGTCAATAAGCCGTGACGGATACAGAATCGCTTGTTCATCGCAGAATATTACTGTTTATGCAAGCGGAATAAGAGGGTTTATTTTTGGCTTCGGAATGTTCCTTCGTAAAATTGTTCCTGTGTGCGGTGTGCCTGTTCTTACTGAGGATATTTCGGGCGAATATATGCCCGATAAATCAATAAGAGGGCATCAGATAGGCTACAGAACAACGCCCAATACATACGATGCCTGGAGCTATGATGATTACCGCCGATATTATCTTGATATGATGTATTTCGGCTCAAATACCGTTGAACATATTCCTTATGAACGAGGCGTTTCAAAGAGAAACCGCCTTATGAAATATGACGAAGAGGAATTCCTTATCAGAGCATCGGAAATGGCGGATGAACTCGACCTTGATGTTTCTTTGTGGCATCCGAATAATGACGGAGAAACCGTTGAATTTGCCGCAGAAAGAAGAGGCAGACTTTACGATACAATTCCGAGGCTTGATGTTGTATTTCCGCCCGGAGGCGACCCCGGTGAGTTCGGTGCTGATGAGTTTGTGCTCAGATGTAAAGAGATTTCAAAGGCACTCAAAAAAGTCAGACCAAATGCACAGATGTGGCCTTCGGCTCAGCAGCCTCATTCACAGCCTGATTGGGGAGAGGTCTTTATTTCCGAAATGGAGAAACTTCCTGAAGAAATTGACGGTATTATAACAGGGCCAAATCACGCATTTGACCTTGAAACTCTTCGCCGCAGACTGCCCGCAAAATATCCCATAAGGCTTTATCCCGATATCACACACAACGTAAGATGTGAATATCCTGTTCATTTTGACAGGGATGACTGGCATTTTGCACTCACAACGTGCCTCAGCCGTGAATGTACTAACCCCAGACCCCGTGAATACAGGCAGATTCACCGCCTTACACGCCGATATGTAGTTGGTTCGGTAAGTTATTCTGAAGGCATAACGGATGATGTGAATAAAATGGTGTGGGCAGATATGGATTTCTTCCCCGATTGCGATCTGAGAACATCACTGCTTGACTATTCACGCCTTTTCTTCTACGGTGCGGATGCTGATGAAATTGCCGACGGTATTCTGGCTCTTGAACTCAACTGGCAGTGTGACCCTGCGGAAAACCCGACGATTGACAGAACTCTCGATACTTTTGAAATGCTGAATTCAAAATATCCCTTCCTTGCGGAAAACTGGCGTTTTGTTCAGCTTCATATGAGGGCGAAGTGTGATTGGGTTGTTCGCAGACGCAGACTTTTTGAGCTTAATCTCATAAAACTTGCTGAAAAAGAAATCAAAAACGGCAATCTTGAAAATGCAAAAGAAATTCTTGAAACCGATTTTGATGAACAGTATAAAAAAGAGCGTAACGATATAACCGATATGTGTGCAAAGCTTTTTGAACTTATCGGTTTGCAGACGGATATTGAGCATTACTGTGCCGATAACTGGGAGAGAGGTGCAATCCTTGAAACAATGGATTTGCCTGTTACGGACAGAAAATTCCTTCTCTCAAAACTTGAAAGTGCCGATGCGGAGAGTATGAACCGTATCATAAACCGCAACAAAGTGAGAAGTGACGAGTATTATTTCTCGGTTGCTCTCAACGGCCTTGAAGAATGCGGAATTCCGCAGGACGGCTATGTATATATGAATTTTCAGGGTGACAGACCGAATGTGAATACAGGTGCAATGCCTGTTTCAATGTTCAAGGTTTATGATAATCTTACCTTTAAATGTAAAGTCGGCGGACTTGATTCTGACGGTGACTATCGCCTGAAAATCACCTATATGAGCAAAAAAGATGAAAATTCGGTTTCTCATAAAATCACCGCAAACGGTGCGGTAATTTATGAAGGTGCACAGTTCGGCGGAGAAAAAGATGAAGCTTTTGACAGCGAAATGCTTCCCGCAGGATTTGAAACCGCAAGCTACATTATCCCCAAGGAAGTTATTTATAACGGCTGTGTTGATCTTGAATTCAGCGAGCCTGATATGGGCGTAATGTTCAGCGAATTCTGGATTACACACGATTGACAAAATTAAAGGACTGTTTCAACCGAAACAGTCCTTGTTTTTTTATTTGTGATTTTTAATGTAGTGTTTATAGAATTTTACGCAATGTGCAACTTCGGTAACACCGATGCTTTCGTTTGCGGCGTGCATTGCCGCAAGCTGTTCGTTGCTCATTTTAATCGGGCAGAAACGAAGGCAGTTATCTGCAACATCTTCGTAATGTCTGCAGTCCGTACCGCCTGTCATAAGATAGGGGATAACCGCTGCATCGGGGTAACATTCGTTAAGACATTTTCTCAGGTAGCCGAATTCTTCGCCGTTCCAGTCAACGCAGTTTGAAGCGTTTCTTGCGTGAATGATCTCAAATTCAAGTTCGTATTTATCTGCATATTTTTTGAGCACTTCAAGTGACTGATCAACGTTCTGATGAGGTGAGGTGCGAAGATTGCATACAACATAAGCTTCTGAAGGAATAACGTTGGGAGTCTGTGAGCCTTCTGCCATTGTGCAGCAGAATGTTGTTTTTACAAATGCGTTGCACATAGGTGAAACCATAGGCAGAACTTTGGTGAGAAGACCTTTGAAAAGCCACATATTGCCGAGCACCATTCTGAGAGGGAAGCCGAGATAAGGTGCAGCCTGATCAAGCATGGCATAAACGGGGCCTGAGATTTCTGCCTTGAAGGGTTTATCCTTTTCAATATCTGCAACAAACTTTGAAAGTCTTGCAAGGGGAGTGTTGCTCTTGGGTGTTGATGAGTGACCGCCCTTGCCCTTGGCAATAACCTTGAGGTCTATATAACCTTTTTCAAGCACACCGATTGCGGCACACCAGCCGGCCATTGTGGGGAGCTGATCTTTGAGAATGGCTCCGCCTTCGTCCATTGCAACGTCAAGGTGAACGCCTTTTGATTTGAGGTAATTTACAAGCTTGGGTGCACCGTCGCCTGAGATTTCTTCGTCAACTGCAGTTGCAAGGTAGATATCGCAAGGAGGCTCAAAACCTTCTGCAAGAAGTTCTTCAATAGCCTGAAATTCCGAGAAAACGGTTGATTTGCAGTCCATTGAACCTCTGCCGTGAATGTTGCCGTCTGCAATTTCGCCCGAGAAGGGATCACGCTCCCAGTTAGGTTCGTCAGCTGTAACAACATCCTGATGACCCATAAGAAGAACACCGTTTCTTTTGGGGTCTTTACCGGGCCAACGAAGAATAAGGTTGCCTTCAATTTCAGTACATTCAAGCTTTGAGAATACAAGCGGGAAATTCTTTTTCATAACCTCGTGAAGCTTATAAAACTCGCTGAGGTCTGTGTTGCCTCTGAGAGATACGGTGGGAACCTTTATCATCTCAGAAAGCTTCTGTGCATAATCGTCTGCTTCCTGCTTTGTGGGATTGATTGCAGGCTCGTTTTTGTTGGGCTTTGCTTTGATTGCAGCTGCTTTT
>JAXJVE010000260.1:0-3845 GCA_036308705.1 Acutalibacteraceae bacterium | reverse complement strand
TCCTTGAGGCTGAACAACAGGCTAAGGACGAGGCAGACCGCATTGCTAAGAAGATAATCGGTAGCGCAATCCAGCGTTGTGCGGCTGACCATTCTTCTGAAATGACCGTTTCGGTTGTTCCCCTTCCCAATGATGAAATGAAGGGTAGAATTATCGGACGTGAGGGTAGAAATATCCGTGCTCTGGAAACCGCAACCGGTGTTGACCTTATTATTGACGATACTCCCGAAGCAATCACAGTTTCAAGTTTTGACCCCGTTCGCAGAGAGATTGCAAGACTCACTCTTGAAAAGCTCATTGCAGACGGCAGAATTCACCCCGCAAGAATCGAAGAGATGTACGATAAGGCAAAGCGTGAGGTTGAGGCAACCATCAAGCAGACAGGTGAGCACGCACTCATCGACGCAGGTGTCAACAACGTTCACCCCGAAATCGTTAAACTCATCGGTAAACTCAGATACCGTACCAGCTACGGTCAGAATGTTCTTAACCACTCACTTGAAGTTTCCTACATTGCAGGTCTTATGGCATCGGAACTTGGCACCGATGTAAGAACAGCAGAAAGAGCAGGTCTTCTTCACGATATCGGTAAGGCACTTGACCACGAAATGGAAGGTTCACACGTTGACCTCGGCGTTGAGTTTGCTAAGAAATTCAAAGAAAACGATAACATTCTTCACGCTATCAAGGCTCACCACGGTGAGGTTGAAGCAAAAACAATCACCGCTGTTCTTGTTCAGGCAGCCGATGCTATTTCAGCTGCAAGACCCGGTGCAAGACGTGAAGATGTTCAGAACTATATCAAACGTCTTCAGAAGCTTGAAGAAATCGCAACTTCATTTGAAGGTGTTGACCGTTCATTCGCAATTCAGGCGGGCCGTGAGGTTCGTATTATGGTTAAGCCCGAATCGGTTAACGACGACAAGATGGTTCTTCTCGCAAGGGATATCGCCAAGAAGATTGAAGAAAGCATGGAATATCCCGGTCAGATCAAAGTCAATCTCATCCGCGAAAGCAGAACTGTTGACTACGCAAAATAAACTTTACAGGGGCTGCGGTTTGCAGCCCCGTTTTTTGAATAGAAAGGAATATTAAATGAATATTCTCGTTATCGGAGATGTCGTTTCTTCAAAGGGATGCGAATTTCTCCGCAGTGTTTTACCTGCTTATAAAAGACTGAAAAATATTGACCTTTGCATTGCCAACGGCGAAAACTCGGCTGTCGGCAACGGCATAACCCCCTTCTCCTCACAGTATCTTTTTGACAGCGGTGTTGATTTTATAACAACGGGCAACCACGTTTACCGCCGCAGAGAATTCTATGAAATGCTTGATGAAAGCGACTGCATTATCAGACCCGCAAACTTTTTCAAAGGTAACCCCGGCAAGGGCTATGCGGTTATTGATATGGGATTTGCCAAAATCGGCGTTATCAACCTTGCGGGTGCGGTGTATATGGATAAATGCGATAATCCGTTTACCGTTGTTGATGAAATTCTGCCGAAGCTTTCGGACTGCAGAATTACTCTTGTTGATTTTCACGCAGAGGCAACCGCAGAAAAAAGAGCGATGGGATTTTATCTTGACGGTAAAGTTTCTGCCGTTTTCGGCACTCATACCCACGTTATTACGGGCGATGCAACCATTCTGCCCAAGGGCACGGCATATATTACCGATATCGGTATGACGGGCCCCAAGCAATCAGTACTCGGTGTAAAACCCGAAATTTCAATCGAATGGCTTCGCACGGGTATGCCCGCAAGATTTGACACAGCCGAGGGCGATTGCATAATGAACGGCTGTATTTTTGAATTCGACAACAAAACGGGCAAGGCTCTGAATGTTGAGCCCGTTACCATAGAATGAGGAATTTATATGCAGAAATTACTCAGTCATATGCGGGCGGCGTGCCAGCAATATGAAATGATAAAAGAGGGCGATAAAATCGCAATAGGCGTTTCAGGCGGCAAGGATTCAATGGCTTTGCTTGCGGGAATGGCGAATCTCCGCAGATTTTATCCCGAAAAATTCGATATAGTTGCAATAACTCTTGACCCCCGTTTCAACAAGGTTGACGGCGATTATTCGGAAATTGAAAAGCTCTGCAAAGAGCTTGATGTTGAATATGTTATCAAACGCACTCAGCTTGCAGAAGTTATATTTGATATAAGAAAAGAAAGTAATCCGTGCAGTTTGTGTGCAAGAATGAGGAGAGGTGCTCTTCACGATGCCGCAAAAGAGCACGGATGCAACAAAATAGCTCTCGGCCATCATCTTGATGATGTTGCCGAAACTTTCATTATGAATCTTTTCAACGGCGGCACTCTTGATTGCTTTATGCCCGTAACTTATCTTTCACGCAAAGATATTTATATGATAAGACCGATGATTTTTGCAAGAGAGAGCGACTGTGCAAGAGTTGTACGCAAAGAAAATCTCCCTGTTGTTAAAAGCAACTGCCCCGCAGACGGCACAACCGAAAGACAGGAAGTCAAAGAAATGCTCAGTTCGTTTGAAAAGAAATACGGCGATATCCGCAGTAAAATTCTCGGTGCTATGCAACGCAAAAACATAAACGGATATTAAGGAGAAATAACAATGAGAAAAATTACAAATATAAATCAGGATTGGCTTTTCATCAAAGACGGCGTAACCGAAAAAGTAAACCTTCCTCACACCTGGAATAACCTTGACGGTCAGGGTGTGGGCGAAGGCTATGACAGAGGCAGATATGTTTATGAAAAAACAATCCCCTTTTTTGAAGGCAGGGTTTATCTTGAAATAAACGGTGCAAACACTGTTGTTGAAGTGTTTATAAATGATATATATATCGGCAGCCACGAAAACGGCTACGCAATGTTCCGCTTTGAAATAACGGATTTTATCAAAGAAAATGAAGAAAACACAATCAGAATCATTGTTGATAATTCCGCAAACGAATATATTTATCCCGAAATGGCGGACTTCACTTTCTACGGCGGTATTTACAGAGATGTAAACATTATCAGCGATGTTGCAAAATCACATTTTTCTCTGCTCGATTTGAGCCTTTGCGGTATGTATATCACCCCCAAGGCAGACGGCAGAGTATTTGTAAAAAGCCTTGTTGAAGGCAGTATGAAAGATATCACAAAAGAGTTTATCATCACCGATGCCGAAGGCAATGAGGTTGCAAAAAAGAGCATCCCCGCAGATGTTGATGCCGTGAAACTCTTTATCGAAAACCCTGTTTTCTGGAACGGAACAAAAAATCCGTATCTTTACACGATGACCGCAAGGCTCATCAAAGACGGTGAAATCATTGACGAAGTAAGCGACCGTTTCGGTGTGCGTGAATTTTATTTTGATGCAGAAGAAGGCTTCTTTCTCAACGGAGAACCCGTTAAGATGAAGGGTGTATCAAGACATCAGGACTGGAAAGATATCGGTAACGCACTCACGATTGACGAGCACAAAAAAGATATCGAACTCATAAAAGAAATCGGTGCAAACTCAATCAGACTCGCTCACTATCAGCACGATGAAAAATTCTATGATCTCTGCGACGAAGAGGGCTTCCTTGTATGGGCTGAAATCCCCGTTATCTCCCGCTTCAGCAAAAAGAAGCAGGAGCAGGCAAAGTTTATGCTTGAAGAACTTATCAGGCAGAATTACAATCACCCCTCAATTTACTGCTGGAGTGTTGCAAACGAAATCTCAATCGGCGGTGCGGGTTCAGGCGTTTATGACGGCATAAAAGAACTCAACGATATCGCTCATCAGCTTGACTCAACAAGACCCACCGTAACGGCTCAGGTTGCGTTCAATTCTGCAAAATCAAAGCTCAACAACATCCCCGACATCCT
>JAXJVE010000259.1:0-4208 GCA_036308705.1 Acutalibacteraceae bacterium | reverse complement strand
TATCAAGGGTATGCTTGCTCCCAAGTTCAGAGATGTTGACATCGGTAAGGCAGAAGTACGTCAGGTTGTTAAGATTTCATCAGTCGGCAACATTGCGGGCTGCCACGTTACAAGCGGTAAGATTGTAAGAAACGCAAAAATCAGAGTTGTGCGTGACGGTATCGTTATCACAGAAGACGAAATGGCTTCACTCAAGAGATTCAAGGATGACGTTAAGGAAGTTGCTTCGGGCTATGACTGCGGTATCGGTCTTAACAAGTTCAACGATATCAAGGAAGGCGATATTTTTGAAGCCTTCATTACAGAGGAGTACAGAGATTAATGGCAGGATACAGAATTGACAGAGTGTCCGAAGATATAAAAAGAGAAATTGCCTCAATTATGCGTGAACTCAAAGACCCGAGAATTCAGGGTATGCTCACCGTTGTAAACGTTGAGGTAAGCTCAGATGCATCTTTTGCAAAGGTGTTTGTAAGTGCTATGGAAGGCATCGAAACGGCACAGCTTGCCGTTAAGGGTCTTACAAGTGCAACGGGCTATATTCGCAGAGAAGTGGGCAAACGCCTGCATCTGCGAAAAACTCCCGAGCTTAAATTTGTTGCCGATGACTCGATTGAAAGAGGTATGGGCATTGCAAAAATGCTCGGCGATATTTCTTCGGAAAGTAACAATTAATTTTAAGGAGAGTCAATTATGAGAATTGACCTGCGTAAAACTGCCGGAATTCTTAAAGAATCCGATAATATTCTGCTTTTGTGCCACGCTCATCCCGACGGCGATACTCTCGGCAGTGCAACCGCACTTGCCCGTTCGCTTTCGGCAATGGGCAAAAAGGTGAAGGTAGATTGTGCAGACCCGATTCCCAAGGATTTTTCATTTATGTTTGAGGGGCTTGCGGCTGAGGAATTTGAGCCTGAGCTTATTGTTGCCGTTGACGTTGCCGATATAAAGCTTCTCGGCAAGGAATACGAAGGCAGATATCAGGGCAGAATTCAGCTTTGCATTGACCATCACGGTTCAAATATGCTTTATGCCGATAAGGTATGGCTTGAGCCTGAATCAGCTTCGGCAGCAGAGATGATGTATCTGCTTCTCAAAGAGCTGGATACGGAGTTTACTCCCCAAATCGCATCGTGTCTTTTCACAGGTGTTTCAACCGATACGGGTTGTTTCCGTTTTTCAAACACAACGGTAAGAACTTTTGAGATTGCGGCAGAGCTTGCAAAACTCGGTGCGGATACCTATAATATTATTCAGGTTTTCTTTGAAACAAAGACCAAAACCTATGCGGCACTTGAACGCCTTGCACTTGAGGGTATGCGTTTTTATTGCAATGACCGTTGTGCACTTATCTGCGTAACTCAGGATATGTATAAGAAAAGCGGCTCGAATGAGAGCGAAACAGACCGCCTTGCAAATCTGCCCCGCCAGATTGAAGGCGTGCTTGTAGGCGTTTCAATGCGTGAGCTCAAAGACGGCAGCTTCAAGGCTTCCGTGCGTACACACGGCGATATCAATGCTTCCGAAATCTGTAAAAGGCTCGGCGGCGGCGGTCACGTCGGTGCGGCGGGCTGTACGCTTTACGGCACAAAACAGCAGGCAATCAACTCGCTGATTAAAGAAATTCAGGCGGAGATTGATGCATTTGTTCAATAAAAAATTCGGGCACTCAGATGAGATGCCCGTTTTTTGGTGAAGGGATTTTTATGACAGGTATAATTCTTCTTGATAAACCAAAGGATATAACTTCATTCGGTGCGGTTGCAAGGGTACGCAGAATTTGTGCCGAGAAAAAATGCGGTCATACGGGCACTCTTGATCCGATGGCAACGGGTGTTTTGACTATAATGCTCGGCGGTGCAACAAGATTCTGCGAGCTTCTGCCGAGCCACGATAAGGCATATATTGCCGCTTTCCGCCTCGGCACGGTTACAGATACTCTCGATATTACGGGTAAGGTGCTCGAAACAAGAGAAGTCAATGTTACCGCAGAGCAGGTGAGGGAGAAAATCAAGGATTTTATCGGCGATATCAGTCAGCTTCCGCCGATGTATTCTGCGGTTTCGGTTAACGGACAAAGGCTTTATGACCTTGCAAGGCAGGGGATTGAGGTTGAACGTAAGGCAAGAGAGGTTACCGTTTTTTCAATAGAAATGCTCAGCGAAAATGAGCAGACGGGCGAATATGAAATTGCCGTTGAGTGCTCATCGGGCACATATATACGCACCCTTATTGCTGATTTGGGCGAAGCTCTCGGCTGCGGTGCGGTTATGACGGATTTACGCCGCACAAAGGCAAACGGCTTTGATATTTCTCAGGCGGTAACGGTTGAAGAGCTTGCCGAAAAGGCAGAAAAAGGCGAGCTTGCCGACGTTGTTATTCCCGTTGACAAGGCACTTGAGGATTACCCCGTTATCACCGTTACCGAAGCTCAGGCAAAGCGTTTCCGCAACGGCGGTGAACTCGATTTGCAGAGGCTGAAATGCCCGAAAATGCTCGGCATTTACAGAATATATGACCCCGAAAATAATTTCATCGGTCTTGGTGAAATCGGTATGGGCGACAGCCTGACTATCAAACGAGTTTTTGTGGGATAAATAAAAGGCACGGAATTCCGTGCCTTTATTTTTTATATAAGCGACTTGCCTTCCCATTCTTCATCGGGGTTAACGCCGAGAAGCTTTGTGATTGTGGGAGCAAGGTCCATAATGTTTGTAGTGTCGGGCAGAGTGCCCTCAAAGCCCTCGCCTTTGATTATAACGGGGATAAGCATATCTTCGGGCATTTCGCTGCCGTGTGTACGGTCGTGACCGCCGTGGTCTGCGGTGATGATATAAGTATATTCATCGCCGAGCTCGTTCATCAGCTTTTCGATGTTATCCCAGCTGCTCTGAACGGCTTCCATATATTCATCAGTCATCCAGCCGAAGTTGTGACCCTGCATATCGGTGTAGCCGAGATAGATGAAGGTGAAGTCCGTATCGTATTTTTTGAGATATGTGATTGCGGAGTCTGTCAGCTCCTCGCCCGCAAGTTTATAGCCGATTCTTCTGCCTGCATAAAAACAGGCGTGGGCAAGCGAGTTGGGGCGTGAACAATCCCTGATTTCTTCCCAGTTATAGAAAAACGCACACTTTTTATCAGCCGCTTTAAGCACTTCGCAAAGTCCGTTGACGGGTCTTACCTGAGGTGCATAGGTATTGGTTGTTGTGCCGTGTCTTTGGGGTGTTACGCTGTGAAAAAGTGAAATGTGGCAAGGAAGAGTTACGGAGGGCGAAACGGTTTGTGCACACATTGTGTATGCCGATTTGCCGATTATTCTTTGTGCATTCTTAATATCGGGGAGTGAATCGGGCCTCATACCGTCAACAAGAATCATAATAACTTTCATTGTGAAATCTCCTTTTCCGACTGCTGAATTTTATAGAGTTTTTTCGCTTCAAAAAATGCGAATATAATACAAATCAGAGAATAAACCGAGAATATCAGGTGAGTTTCAATACCCGGAGTTTTGCCGAGCATCTGAATATAAAGAGCAATGCCGATTGCACCGTTTATGAGCATAAGTGCCGTGTATTCAACATAGGCAAACATCGTCATAAAGTATATCACAATACCGAGGAGTGTTGTTACGCTGTCAAGGAAAACATATTCCGAGCCGAGCAGAGGCAGAACAAACCACATTGTTACAAGTGCCGCAATAAAGCCGAGCGAGAGCAGTATTCTTTGCTTTGCAGTCATTCGGCGAAGCTCGGTTGAGCCGCCTCTTTTGTGTTTATTCCAGCGTATAAACGTTAAAATCTGAATGGGGCAGGAGAAAAACAATGCCGAAAAAGCCGAGCCGTAAATGTTGAAAAGAAAATAAACAAAGGCGTAGAAAACCGAATTGATGCTTCCTAAAAGACTTGCAAAACGGCTGACTTTTGACTGAAGCATACCGATTATAATTGAAACAAAAAGCGGCATTATCTTCAGAATTTCCTGCCAGTCGGGGATTGATTCCTGCCTGTTGGTTACGGCGGTAAAGATTATAAGCACCGCAGTAACGCCCATAAGAAAATAGATAAAAATGTTTTTCTTTGACATTTATAAAATCCTTTTAATTGATTTCGTCAAGGTTTGCACCTTTGGTTTCTTTAACTTTGAGGGTAAAGATTATTGCGGCAACCGTAACCGTCGGAATTGCAACCGCAAGGCAAGCCCACCAG
>JAXJVE010000258.1:0-2509 GCA_036308705.1 Acutalibacteraceae bacterium | reverse complement strand
TTTCAAGGCTGGGAACGTCAATCCAGTCGATAATTCCTTCGGGAGCACCTGCTGCAACTGCTGCTTCAAGTACAAGCTTTGCCGCAGCGATTGTAGAGTTCTTAGCTCTGGGGTGAGGACTGATTATGATAGCGTTGCGTGTCTTAAGAGCAAGAAGGCACTTGAAAATTGCGGTTGATGTGGGGTTTGTTGTGGGAATAACCGCCGCAACAACACCGATGGGATCTGCAACTTTCTTGATACCGAAAGCCTTATCCTCTTCGATTATGCCGCAGGTCTTTGTGTCCTTATAAGCATTGTAGATATATTCTGAAGCGTAGTTATTCTTGATAACCTTATCTTCAACAATACCCATGCCTGTTTCTTCAACAGCCATTTTTGCAAGGGGAATTCTTGCCTTGTTTGCTGCAGAAGCCGCTGCAAGAAAAATCTTGTCAACCTGCTCCTGAGTGTAGGTTGCGAAAACCTGCTGAGCCTTTCTCACACGAGCAATTGCTTCGGTGAGCTTTTCAACGCCGTCGATGATTTCGTAAGTTTTTGTAGCCATTTTTTATCCTCCTGAATATGTTTTACATAATTGATAACTTATTGTTAAGATATGCGAGCGAGAGTGCAAGTCTTTCCTGTTTGAGAAGTATACCGTCAGGCAATTCAAGATTGCAGGGAGCAAAATTCCAGATTGCCGTTATACCGCTTTCAATCATTTTGTCACACACACTCTGTGCGGACCCTTCGCCGACAGTTATGATTCCGATTCTGACATTATTTTGTTTGCAGTATTCATCAAAATCATTCATCGGAAGAATTTCAATCGAGCGGTTATAGCGGATTGCCGTTTCATTGCAGTCAAATGCGGCAATGATTTTTACACCGTAATCCTCAAAATCGTCAAATTCGAGAAGAGCTTTTCCGAGCTTCCCTGCTCCGACGAGCACTGCATTTGTCATATCGCCCAGACCAAGATGAGCCTCAATGCTCTTTATAAGGTCGGTTGTTTTATATCCGACCTTCGGTTTGCCTGCACCGCTTACGGCACTCAGGTCTTTTCTTACCTGAACTTCGCCGAGAGAAAGTTTTTTGGCAATCACGGTTGCGGAAATATACGGAACATCGTCAACCGACAGTTCACGCAAAAACTGAAGATAGTGCGGAAGTCTGCCTAAAGTTGCTTTGCTTATTCCTAATTTATCCACCGTAACTCCTCCTCTCTTTGACCATAGCTATATTAACAAATCATCGTCAAGTTGGGAATTATTAAAATGTTCAATCGGTATTATCAATATCGATAACCCTTGTATCGATATAAAAAAATCAAGGCTCAGCCATTAAGACTGAGCCTTGGAAATTTCAATATTCAGATGTTTACGTTTTGAGTCACAAAGAGCGGTGATGAACTTTTTGTCAAGGTCTGTGAGCTTATATCCGTTGCGGTATATCAGTACATCTTTATATACCTTTTTATTATCCACACATTTCTTTTGCACAAGGTTATATCTTTCAAGAACACTTGGCGGTGCGGGAGAAACCCACATAAACGTTTCGGGATTCTGAGAAAGCAAATCAAACTGGCTTGCCCTTTCAAAAATGAAAATTCTGCGGTCAATGTTATCGGGAAGCTCCGATTTGACAACCTTAGAAAGCGGAAGCGACGGCACATAAGGGTCAGCGTGAGCAATTTCAATATAGTCCGTCAGATCATCAAAAGTGATTTCTTCTTTCTTTGCAAGAGGACTGTCAGCACTCATAATCAGGCAATAGGAAAACTCCGTTACCATTTCGTAGCTGAGTGCTTTTTCTTCAAGCATTGATTTGAAATACTTATCAAAATTCTCCGCATAACGGATAATACCAAGCTTATAATCGTGATTGAGTATGTTGTTGATTGTTCTCTGCGAATTTGTTTCTTTATAGAAAATTTCGCAGGCATCCTTCGAAAGCGTTTTGGAGAACTCGGCAAATGCATCGGAAATATAGCAGGCTCTCGGCACGGAAATGGAAAACTTCTGTTTCTTTACCTGACCGCTTTTATACATATTCTCAACCTGATCAATCTGCTTGAGAATATCCTTTGCATAGCTGATGAACTCTTCACCTTCGGGAGTGAGCACCATACCTTTTGCCGTGCGGTCAAAAACGGTTATGCCCAGATCCGCTTCAAGCTCTTTGATTGAACGGCTGATATTCGGCAAAGCAACGTAAAGGCTTTCTGCCGCCTTGTTGAGCGAACCGACCTTCGCAACCTCAACAGCATACTTCATATGCAGTATATTCAATTATCTCACCTCGGTATGAGTGATTTTATAAATATACAGTTATTATACAACTTGTTTCAGATTTGTTCAAGTATTAAATCAATAAACATAAAAAAAACGCCTTTGTAATCACAAGGCGGCTTTTGGCACATTATATTGATTGTGTTGTCATAGAATATGTATGTTTTCTTTAATAAGGGATTGAACACCAACTTCTCTTGCAGCTTCCATCTTGAACTGGTCAAGAGCGGCTCTTG
>JAXJVE010000257.1:0-4735 GCA_036308705.1 Acutalibacteraceae bacterium | reverse complement strand
GATTACACACCTGCCGAGCCTTACACAATAGTTGTCAGCGAAAATCCTTATTCGTATCAGAATGAGGGTTATGCAACGCTTTATATCACATCGGGCGGTGCAGACAGTCCCAGAAACGCTCAGATGCGCAAGGCAAAGGACGGTAAATGGTATCTCTGGGAACAGTTCATTCTCGTCGGTATCCGTCAGCCCGAAAGCTCAAATCCCTGGGCATAACGGGAGGTGAAACAAATGGAAGGTATTAACTCAATTCAATTTGACGGTCGTTTTAATACCGAAGTGGTGCAGGGTACATATAAACTGTTTACGGAAGTTAAGTTTACAGCAATTCTCAATATTGAGATTGCAGACCCTGATAAATTCAATACTATGTTCGGCGGTCAGCTTCCCGTTGACCTTATTAAAAATGACGTATCCCGTGTTGCTGAAATGACCTTTACAAAAATGTTTGAAGACGGCTGTTATGTTGACGAACTGAAATATAAGGCAGACACACAGGCTGATTTGATTCTGCAGGACTTCGCAATTGCGGGTTGGGAAGCAAGAGCAGGTATCAGAGCCACCGCAATAAATAATGTGATTGTTGCAATCGACCCTCAGACTGAAAAAATGCTTTCAACTATGGCATCAATAAACTCTGTTCCCGTTTCTGCTCCTGCGCCGCATGGTAACGCCATCTGGCAATGTGCCTGCGGTAACAACAATTCGGGCAAGTTCTGTACCGAATGCGGAACAAAAAAGCCTGAAGGTTGGGTCTGCTCCTGCGGAAACATAAATAAAGGTAAGTTCTGCACGGAATGCGGAAAGCCGAAAAATCAATAACCAAAGAATATTTTTTGGAGGTAAATTAAAATGAAAAAACTTTTAGCAATTCTTATGGCTCTTGCAATGCTTCTTTCATTTGCTGCCTGCAGCGGCAAAGAAAATCCCGAAACAACACAGCCCACCGAAGCAACAACCGAAGCTCCCAAATTTGATGAAACCGTTGTTACAGACGGCAAAACCAACAAGCTCACAATCAGAACTCCTATTGATGAGTTTACTTTCAATGAAGCCAACACAGAGGGCAACTTCCTTGCACAGACCAATATCGTCAAGTGCGGTACTCTTGAAAATGCAGAAGTGAATATCGGTGTTGCCTTTGCCGTTACTCATGCAGCATACGATTCAGTTCACGATTACGTTACAAAAAGCTTCAAAAACAATACTATCTTTGAAGAAGGCAAAATCGGCGAATTCACAACATACATCCGTCAGAACGGACCTTCCGCAATGCAGATTATCGTTTGCTTCAACAATTTTGAGTTTGCTATGCTTGAGTTCAAGCTTCCCGCAGGCGCAAAGAGAGACGATTATGCGGCACTCCGTGCAGGCGAACTCTTCAAGACTGTTTATGAAAATCTTACAATTGAAGCAGGTGCGGCAGAAGTTGGAAACACCGATGCAAACGAAAGCGATGTTGCAACAAATGAGCCTATCACATCCGATAAAGGCTTTGTAACAGTTACTCCTGCAGGCGGCTTTATCTATGACGAAGCACAATCGGATAAAAGCTCACTTGTTTTCACCAACACTTCTCTCGGTGCAAATGCCGCTGTTTATGTTTATGACGAGCAGAGCATGGAATATGAGGTTCAGAAAAAGCAGTTCGGCTATGCATATCCCAACAAGGAATACACACAGGTAACAATCGGTGCAAACACATTTGATGCTATCGAATCCAACACAGGTGTTACATACCTTGTTGCAAAAACATCAACAGGCAATGCAATGTATGTTATGGTATGGAGCTGCTCCGTTGCAGACGCAACACCCGTTATTGAAACAATTGTAATCAACTGACTTATATGAGTGACCGTTTCGGCGGTCACTCTTTTTTATTAAATAGCGTATGTTACTCCGATGTGATGTTAGACAAAATCAAAATAATGTATGTTGTTTTGTGAGTTTACAGATGATAAAATCATACAGGTTAATGAAGTTATAATAGAATGTGATTTTTTCAAAGGAGTATGTATGAAAAAATTTGAAATTCCGTCTGTAATGGATTTGTTGAACAACGGTGCAGAAAAATTCGGTGAGTCAACATTTATCAAATATAAATCAAACGGAGAGGTCAGAAAAAAGAGCTTTATAGAAGTACGAAGTGACAGTAAATGTGTGTGCCGAATGCTCAGAAATTTGTCCTCAGACAAAATGAATGCAGCCGTTATAGGCAAAACATCTTATGAATATCTTGTTTTTTCTACAGGTGTTCTTATAAGCGGTAATGTTTTGGTTCCTTTTTCACCCGAAATCTCTGTTAATGAAGCGGCGGAACTTTTTAAAAGAGCAGATATTGAGGTTCTTTTGTATGAAAAAGAATTTTCGTTCAGTGCCGAAGAACTTAAAAAACTTTGTCCTGATCTTAAATTTCTTTGTTGCTTTGATTCGGCAGAGGAAATATATGCTGAATATTCCGATGATTCCGAATTTGCATCGCTTTCTGATTTTGAAGTAAATAAAGACGAATGTGCAATTATTATTTACACTTCGGGTACAACAGGTGTAAAAAAAGGCGTTATGCTTTCAAGCGATGCGTTGGTCGGCAACATAATGTATACCGAATATTATACAGATATTTTCAACGAAAAGGATGTTGCACTTTCTGTGCTTCCTATGTATCATACCTTCTGTTTTTCGGGCGATTATCTTAAAAATCTCAAAGACGGACTTGAAGTATGTCTTAACGGTGAACTTAAAGATCTTGCGGAAAATCTTAAACTGTATCAGCCTAAGGTTATCAGAGTTGTGCCTATGATAGCACAGTCTTTGCTTCAAAGAGTAAAAATGATAAGAAAACGCAATCCTTCATTAAGCCCGAGAGAGGCGGCAGAAGAGGTGTTTGGCAAAAATATCAGATGGCTTATTTCAGGCGGTGCTTATCTCAACCCCGAGCTTGCTGATGAATATGATGAATACGGAATTTATCTGCGTCAGGGCTACGGAATGACAGAAGCGGGGTGCAGAATTTCAGTCCCCGATAAAGGTGCGGCACGTGATTCCGTTGGCAGAGTTATTGATATATGCGATGTAAGAGTTCAGAACGGCGAAATTCAGGTCAATACTCCGACAGTGATGATGGGATATTATAAAATGCCCGAAGAATCATCAGAAATGTTCACCGAAGACGGCTGGCTCAGAACGGGAGATATCGGATGTGTGACGGATGACGGTCAGTTGTTTATAACAGGCCGTGTGAAGAATCTTATTATTCTTTCAAACGGTGAGAATGTATCCCCCGAAGCGATTGAAAAAAAGTTTGCCGCTGTGGGTCTTGTTGAAGAAGTTCTTGTTTACGGTGAAAACAACCGCATTGTTGCGGAGTTTTATCCGAATTCTGATTATGCTCAGGCGAATGATATAACCGATATAGAAGCGGAGCTTGAATCAATTGTTGATTCAATGAACGAAACCGCAAAAGCTTCTCATATTATTTCACAAATCAAAGTAAGAAATACTCCTTTTGAAAAAACAGGTCCCGGAAAAATCAAAAGATACACAACCAAAATATAAATTGCAAAGGCAGATAATATGAAAAAAATTATCAATAAAGCATACGATCTTATACCGCCTCAGGAAATGATT
Organism: Acutalibacteraceae bacterium; assembly: GCA_036308705.1. Taxonomy (GTDB): domain Bacteria; phylum Bacillota; class Clostridia; order Oscillospirales; family Acutalibacteraceae; genus CAG-177. The sequence goes on along the minus strand of JAXJVE010000257.1, from coordinate 1,108 downwards.
CAGTTTATGCTGAAATACAGCTTTTTTCATAAACAGGTAACTCAGATTCCCGAGTCGATTATCGTTACAAAAGAAATTGATTTTGATATTATGAAAAGGGCTTTCAATATCGAAATCGAAAGAAACGATTGCCTTCGTCTCAGATTTTTTAAAGAAAAAGGTAAAATAAAGCAGTATTTTCTTGATGAGTTCACTCTTGAATCAATACCTGTGATTGAATTTGAATCGGAGCAGGAGAGAATTGATGTTCTTACTGCCGATGCAAGAAAACCCGTAAGAATGCTCAGGGATGAAACATTCAGAGTCAAATTTTTCCGTACTCACGATAAACGCTGCGGTGTGTATATCAATGTTCATCATCTTGTTATGGATAACGCTGCGGTGTTTACTTTCTTTGCGGATTTATTTGCGGTTTATGATGCTCTTACACTCGGAACGGATATGCCGAAACCCCTCGGGAAATATGAAGATATAATCAAAAAAGAGCTTGATTATGTATCAAACCCCGAAAACTTAAAAAAAGAGGAAAAGGCATACATAGAATATTTTGATAAAGACGGCGAACCGCTTTATCTCGGTGTTGAAGGCCCCAAATTCCTTGAAGCTGAGCGTATAAAAAAGAAAAATCCCGATATAAAAGCTCCTTCTCTTTTTGACCCGATTCACGATAAGGCCGAGCTTACAAAATACAGTATTCCGTATGAAGACAGCTGTAAGATTTTTGAGTTTATGAAAGAAAACGGAATCAGCGGCGAATGTCTTGTACAGCTTGCAATGAGGCTTCACGTTTCAAAAATCAATAACAGACACAACGATACATATTTTATTGTTCTTTGCCCGAGAAGACGCACTCTTGCAGAAAAGCGTGCCGGCGGAACTCTTGCCGCACCGCTTCCCTGGAGAGTTGTTCTTCCTGAAGATACAACGTTCAGAGAAGCGCTTGCCAAGATGTCTGAAGTTCAGTTCTGGGCGTTCAGACATATGGATTATCCGTATCTCGAATACCGTGCATTGCAGCAAAAAATGTATAATTATCCTGCCGCTGCGGGTGCATCAACAATGATGTTTTCGTGGTTCCCTCTTGAATCGGGATCTATGAATAACTGGG
>JAXJVE010000256.1:0-4507 GCA_036308705.1 Acutalibacteraceae bacterium | reverse complement strand
GCCTTGCTTACCATATATTCGGCAAGGATTGCAACGCCCCAGGGTCCGCCTTCGCCTGCGGTTTTCATAACCGATACGGGAGCATTGAGTGCCGCACCCATAATCTTCTGTCCTGCAACGGGAGCCTTGAAGTAACCGCCGTGACCGAGGATTCTGTCAACCTTAACATCTTCATCCTCAAGGATTTCCATACCGATGCTGAGAGTTGCCGCAGCCGATGAAAGCTGAACTCTTGCAAAGTTTTCAAGAGTGAACTTGCTGTCGGGTCCTCTGAAAAACATAGGCTTACCGCTGTCAAGACCTGTGATAACTTCGCCTGAAAGGTAGTTGTATGCAACAAGACCGCCGCAGTCCTTATCGCCTTCAAGAGCTTTTTCAAACATTTTATCGAGCACTTTATAGATGCTTACATCCATACCCATAGCCTTGCAGAATGATGTGAACATACCCGCCCAGGCATCAATTTCGCCCGAACAGTTATTACAATGCACCATTGCAACAGGCTTACCTGCGGGAGTTGTTACCATATCAATCTCGGGATAAAGCTTTGAAAGTGCCTTTTCAAGAACAACCATAAGGAATATGGATGTACCTGCAGAAACATTACCTGTTCTGACTGCAACAGAGTTTGTTGCAACCATACCTGTGCCTGCGTCACCTTCAGGAGGACAAAGGTTAATACCCGCTTTGAATTCACCTGTGGGGTCAAGAAGAAGTGCACCCTCTTCTGTAAGTACGCCTGCGTTTTCACCCGCAACAAGAACTTCGGGGAGGATATTTTCAATCTTCCACTCAAAGCCGTAAGGTGCAACTTTTTCGTTGAACTGAGCAAGCATTTTTTTATCATAATCGTTGGTGTTGCTGTCGATGGGGAACATACCCGATGCTTCGCCTACACCGATAACCTTTTTGCCTGTAAGTTTCCAATGAACATAGGCAGCAAGGGTTGCAATAAAATCAACATCCTTAACGTGTTCTTCGCCGTTGAGAATTGCCTGATAAAGGTGAGCAATGCTCCAACGCTGAGGAATATTGAAATCAAAAAGTGCACTGAGTTCTTCAGCCGACTTTGCCGTGATTGTATTTCTCCATGTTCTGAACTGTGCAAGCTGATTGCCTTCTTTATCAAAAGCAAGGTAGCCATGCATCATACCGCTGATGCCGAGTGCACCGACGGTTGTAAGCTTTACGCCGTATTTTTCTTCAACATTTGCCTTGAGCTTTGCAAATGCACCTCTGAGACCTTCCCATACCTGCTCAATGGGATAAGTCCATACACCGTTGTCATAGGTGTTTTCCCAATCAAAGCTGCCCGATGCAAGAGGCTCGTGGTTTTTGCTGATGAGAACAGCCTTTATTCTTGTTGAACCGAATTCAATGCCGAGAGCCGTCTGACCCTGAGCGATTGCGTTTTTGATATTTTCCATATTTATCACGCTCCGTTTGCGTTTTATCTGAAATATTATACCAATATAAAAAAATTTTTTCAATAGAATTAAATATAAATTAGTTAAAATGTTGATAAACCTTGACGATTACGCTTTGTTTTGGTAATATATAAGGTATGAAAATTTTAGGAGGAAAGATATGAACCTCGCAACTCAAGCAAAAGGTCTTATTTCCAAGGTCAAAACGTATTGGAACACTCCGATGCACGGCCGTTATATGACCTTCAAAGAAATCCTCGGCTATTCAGGCGGCGGTATGGGTGCTTATATGATTATCACCCTCGGCACAGCCTGTTTGCTCGGCACAAACAACACCCTCATCCAGAACACCCTCGGCGTCACTCCCGAAGATATGTATATTCTTCACGTTATCGCAGTTCTCGTCAACATACCTCTTACAGGTATCCGAGCAACAATCATCGATAACACCCGAAGCAAAAAGGGTAAATACAGACCGTACATAGTAACAATGGCACTCCCGTCTGCAATAATATGCAACCTGATGGTCTGGTTCCCGTATAACAAGCTTCACCTGCTTGTCGGCGACGGTCAGATGTTTGGCAGAGATGCGGATTACGTTGCAAAATGTGCAATAATCCTTGTGCTCAACTTCCTGTTGCATTTCTTCTATTATTTCTTCTATGATGCATATGAAAACCTCATCCACGTTCTTTCACCCAACTCACAGGAAAGAACTGACGTTGCTTCAATAAAGAGCGTTATTTATTCATTTGCACCCACAGTTGTTAACCTTTTCACACCCATTATCGCATCAAATATTTTCCATACAAACTCAACGGATATCCGTGTTTACCGTTTGCTTTATCCCATTCTTACCGTGCTCGGTATGCTTCTTTGTATCCTTGTTTATAAGAGTACTGAAGAAAAAATTGTTCAGGCACGTACACATGTTGTTAAAGTTAACTTCACCGATGCCCTGCGAGAAGTTGCAAAGAATAAATATTTCTGGATTATCTCGCTTGCAGGTTGGATCGGCTTCCTTGAATCCGCATACAGCAGTATTCTTTACTGGCTTTATAACTACGGCGGTGCTTGCTCGGGTAACGTTTACGGCATTGTTGTTACCGTTTACGGCAACGCTTCGCTCTGGGGTATGCTCCTTGCTCCCTTCTGCGTTAAGAGATGGGGCAAAAAAGCGGTTCTTGTTGTTACAAACATTTTCAACATTCTTTTCATTCTGATGATGCTCCCCTTCCTCAACGAAGTCAACGGGCTCACAATATGGCTCATTATGGGCTGCCTTTACCTCAACGCATTTATGGGCTCGTTTATGCACATTCTCAACCCCGCAATTCAGGCTGATATCCGTGACTATCAGCAGTATGTTTCGGGCGAAAGAATTGACGGTATGTTTGCCGCAGTCGGCACAATCGGCACTATCATCACCCTTGCAACAGGCTCTGTTCTTCCCAAAATTCAGGCAGCAAGAGGTATGAACGTTGAAACTGCACAAGCTGTTACAAAAGACCCTGCAATCCTTAACAGAATTCTCGGTGACGGTAAAACGGTTGCAGAGGTTCTTAAAGAGCAGGCTGCCGCAGGTCAGGAAGTCTACGAAAACGCATCGTCCGCTCTTTATGACCCCAACATTCTTCTTCCCCTTCTCAAAATTCTTGTTATCGTTGCGGCTGTTGGTGCGGCTCTCAATGTTGTTCCTTATATCTGGTATGATTTCAATGAAAAGAAGCAGAAATCGGTTATCAGAGTTCTTAAAATCCGCAGTATGTTTGAGGACTACGGCAACGGTGTTCTTGATGACGGCAACCTCGTTGAAACTATCGGTATTATCAACAATTCACGTGAAATGTCAGTTGCAACTCCCAAAACCGTAAACAAATCATCATACAAATCAATAAAAGATAAAGCTGAAAGAAAGCTCGCCAAAAAGGCTTACAAAGAAGATTTGCTTTATAATGAAGAAATCGAAGTTGCAAAGTTCGTTTGCGAAGAGCTTGATAAATTCTCTTCAGAAGAATTCAGATACAGAGTTGAAGAGAACAGAAAAATTTTCAACGCAGGTCTTAACGGTATTCTTGACCTTGACCTTGAAACAGTTAAAGCTGAGAAAAAAGAAGCAAAGAGAATTAAAGGCAAAGCAATCCGTAAGGCTGCCATTGAAATCGCAAACAAAAAGATTTCAGCAATCAAGGCTCTTAAAAAGTATTATTCAAACGGCAAAGAATTTGTTCAGCCCGATTACGCTGAGCTTGAACGCAGATATGCCGCACAGGATAAGATTGAAAACGAGATAAAGAAAATCAACGATTATCTCAAAACCACAAAGAACAAAGATAAAATCAAGAAGTCAAAGGCACAGATTGAAAAACTCCGTACAGAGCTTAAGATGATGGCTGTTGAAACAAAGGCTCTCAGAGATGAAATAACAAACTTTGAAAGTGCCGCAAAGCCCTATATTATGGCTAAAAAGCTTCTTACTCAGAGCGAAAACTATCAGAAGCTCGGCGAAATTTCAGCTGTATATGACGAAGCAAAAGTCCGTCACGAAAGAGCACTTGCAAAAGCTGCCGCAGAGGCTGAACGCAAGCTCGCCGCTGAAAAGGCTTACGAAGAAAAGCTCAAGGCTGAAAAGGCTGCAAAGAAAGCGGCTAAGAAGGCTGCAAAGAACGGCGAAACAGTCAAAACTTTCGATAAGAAAGAAAAGAAAACAAACAAAGCAAAGTCAAAAGCAAAACAGGTTAAAAAGGCTAAGCAGAACGCAAGAAAATCAGGTAAATAACAGCAAAGCGGCGGTTCACTGTGAACTGCCGCTTTTGATTTGTAAAGCAAAAATCCCACACCGTTGCGGTGTGGGATTAATTAATTATTTGTCGTTACCCTTGATGATATCGTTTATCATAATATAGAACTGATCATCATCGAATGAGTTATCATTCTTGGGAGCAGCGGGAGTTGCGGGTGCTGCGGGAGCTGAGAAGCTTGAAACTTCGTTGTTTGATGAGCCGAAGTTGGGAATGCTGGGGCCTGTTGCAGCAACGGGTGCTGCGGGCTTAACAACGGGAGCGGGAGCTGCTTCAACG
>JAXJVE010000255.1:0-3356 GCA_036308705.1 Acutalibacteraceae bacterium | reverse complement strand
CGATAATCAATATCGGTATGTGCCTTATGCTTCTTCCTAGTATCGGTATTACTTTGCCGTTTATGAGTGCGGGTGGTTCATCAAACCTCTGCATTTATTTTGGAATAGGAATTGTTATGAGCGTTTACCGTTTCAACAGAAGCCGTGACCCTGTAAATATACGCCTTACACGTGTCAGTACACCTTTCTCAGACGGATAATAAATTATATTGACGGAGATCGAATGAAGGTTCGGTCTCCGATTTTTTTGTCAATATATTGATATAATATAAGTATCATTCTTGACAAATACCTTAATATGATATAAAATTATAACAATTATGGATTATTGTGTAAAAATGGAATAATTTATAAAATTCAGATAAGGAGATGATTTTAAAAGTGAGTGAGAATATTATTCAGTATGTTGTTGCCGCAGGTAACGGTGATACAGACGCAATGGCAAAACTCTACTCAAAAACTTTAAAAGCATCCTATTTTCTTGCATCAACTCTTTGCGGAGATAAGCAGGAAGCTGCAGAGATAACCAAAAAGGCTTATGCAAGAGCATTTTGTAATATTGATAAACTCAAAAAGCCTGAGGCATTTGAAATCTGGATGAAGCAGAATGTTGCCGCCGCATACAGAGAAACACGCAAGTTTGTTTTTTCTGATGCAGATGCAGGTGCGGTTGAGAATTCGTCAGAGTTCCTTCCCGAAGCTGTTCTTTCTGATGCAGACCTCGGCGAAAAGGTAATCAAAGCTGTTGCGGGTCTCAGACCCGAGCTCAAAACAGCTCTTGTTCTTTACTATAATAACGGAATGCCTGTTCAGATTCTTGCCAAATTCCTCGGTGTATCCGAGAGCACATCAAACGCTCTTATCGGCAAGGCAAGAAGCGTTATTCTCAGCGAAACAGGTCTTGCACTTTCAACCGAATCGGCAGACGGTGAACTTCCCGTTATTACAAGACTTTTCCAGAGCAAAGCAGCTGAAGTTGTTATTGACGGCGTGTTTGTAAGAGATATTTTCCTTTTTGCAATTGAAGCATACAAGGAAGTTAATCCCGTACAGCCTGAAGCTGAAAAAACTGCTGAACCCGAAGCTGAGGCAGAGGAAACAGAAGCAGCCGATACACAGGATACAACAGAAGAGCCCGTAAAGGCTGAAGATGATGAGCCTGTTCAGGCAGAACTTGATATCCCCGATGAAGAAACCGAGAGTGAAGCTGAGGAAGAACCCGAAAAGCTTCCCGATAATGTTCTGAGTTTCAAACAGAGAATCAGCGAGATACTTGACGGTGCACCTCCGGTTGAAATCACATCTTCCGCAAAAGAGAATAAGAGTGATGATGCAAACACAGAAATTCTTATTCCCGAACTTGAAGTTGCTCCCGAAGTGCCCGATGATGTAATGAGCGATTTCGGTGCGATTTCAATTTCAAAAGAAGAAAAGGAAGAGCCCGAAGAAACTCCCATTCCCAAGGCAAAGCCTTATCCCGTTTCAACAAAGCCCCCCGTTAAAAAGAATACAAAGAAACTTGAACCCAAGATGATTATTATTGCAGTTGTTGCAGTGCTTGTTATTCTTGGCGTTGCAGGCGGCGGACTTGCATTGATTTTAAGCCTTGTAAACGGTTCAGGTGATAAAAACGTTGTTGAACCCGAAGGTTATTCATGGCAGTCAGGCGGATTTGCGGGCTGCAGTGAAATCGGCTATCTTGATGAAAGTGCAGCATACTTCAAGTCTGCGGAAACAGGCAAATACGGTCTTATGGACTATCAGGGAAATGTTATTCTTCAGCCTGTATATGACGGCTTTGAGCGTTGCAGCGTAGGCAGAGAGTATGATGATACCGATAATTACCACAGCCTTGTTGTTATCGGCAACGAAAAGTTTGAAATTACCGTTACAGGCAGCAACGTTGTTATTTCAGAAACACCTCACCTTTATCATTCAATCCCCACATCAACACTTGAGGGTAAATCCTATGATGAGCGTGACCGTTATTTTGAAGGCTATGCGGCAGCTTGCAAGAACGATAAATGGGGTTATGTAAGCCAGGAAACAGATAAGAAAGTTATTTCATATAAGTATGAAGCAGTAAACGTTCTTGCTCCCGGCGAAACAGCAGCCTGCGATTATTGCCGACCCGTAACAGACGGCCTTGTTGCTGTTAAAAAGGACGGAAATATGGGTATAATAAATCTTGATGAAGATGAAATTGTACCTTTTGAATATTCAAATATCATGCCCGGCAGCGACGGTGTGTTTATCGCTTGCAAGGGCGGTATCTGGGGCGTAATCCTTGTTGGCGAAGCTCAGAATACTTTCACAGGCGTTAAATTCAACATTGATACCGTTACAGGCACAACCCCCGATGATAAAGATGCAATCGGCAAATATAAGGTTACAGGCGAAGACGGTGCAAATGTAAGAGAAGATGCAGGTGCCGATTTTGAACAGGTCGGAGAACTTGCCAACGGTGAAGTTGTTAACGGCTATGCAAAGAAACAGGCTGAAAACGGCAAAACCTGGATCAAAGTTAAAGTTGACAGCGGATTCGGTTGGGTTGCTCTGAGCAATCTTGAAGAAGTAGAATAATATAATAAATTTACCTTTACGGCAGTTGCTTGACAATTGCCGTAAAGGTGATATAATAATTCTGTAATTTAATATTGAAGCTGTGAAGAAGAAAAATTCTTTATCTGCATTCCAGAGAGACGGTTAAAATGCTGAGATACCGTTATGCAAAAAGTTAAAGAAGGGCCGCTTCCGAGCTCCGCTGTGATGAATAGCGGCGTATACCTGCGTTATAAGGCAAGAGTGGTGCAGTGAGCACAATTTGGGTGGTACCGCGGCGAAAGCCGTCCCATAGCCGAATTGTCGTTCTGCATCTTTTTTTATGCTTTTTTGTGCTTTATTGAACGGCACAAACCTTTGAATCACAAATTTTTTACACTCATCAGGAGGAATTTTCATTATGAAATGGACAGGTCTTAACGAATTAAGAGAGAAATATCTCGCATTTTTTGAATCAAAGGAACATCTGAGATTGCCCAGTTTCTCGCTCGTTCCCCAGGGCGATAAGAGTATTCTTCTTATCAATGCCGGTATGACCCCGATGAAAAAGTATTTTACAGGTGAGGTAACTCCTCCCAAAAAGAGAGTTACAACATGCCAGAAGTGTATCCGTACACCCGATATTGAAAATGTAGGTAAAACTGCACGTCACGGCACATATTTCGAGATGCTCGGCAACTTCTCATTCGGTGATTACTTCAAGCACGAAGCAACAGCTTGGGCTTGGGAATTTGTTACCAAGGATCTCGGTCTTCCCGAAGACAGAGTGTACATCACCGTTTACGAGGACGATG
>JAXJVE010000254.1:0-4493 GCA_036308705.1 Acutalibacteraceae bacterium | reverse complement strand
ATGTTAAATAGCAGCTATATATTAAATAAAAACAATAGAATGGGTTGATTAATATGGCAAATTAAGTTTTGAAAAATTAATTAATATTTCACTTGTCATAAAGAAAATTTTTAAAAAATAATAACTAAAATTACATAGATGCAACCTGAATTGTGATACTTAAATATAACAGCAAAAACTCCGCCCGTTTCCGAGCGGAGTTTTAATTTACGGTGTATTTCTATTCGCTTTTTTCTTCAGATGCAGCTGCCATATTTTTTCAAGATGGTCCTTGTTAGATAAGGTTGCCATCACCTGCGAGTATAAGTATGCAAGGTCACCACTTTCAGAAAGAAGTGATGTAACAAGCACCTCGTCATTGCTGAGTCCTTTATACACAAAAGCTTTCATAATGGTACCATCAAGACTCGATTCTGTAATTATTATTCCGGTGAAGCTGCCAAGATTGACAACCTCTTCCTTTTTCCATCGTATTGTTTTCATTTTTACCTCCTGAATTTGATTTTGTGATTGATTGAATAAAAAGTTCGATATCACCTCCCGAACGTCTACCGCAATCTCCAACCATCATCAACCGCAATAATAATATGAATGTTCAGGTGTAGTGATAATCGAAAAAAATAATTTTTGTTATATATAAAAATTTTTTCTCTTCTCAATCTTTCATATTTAATACGAAAACTAAAATATGAAAGGATGAAAACACTATGTTTACAGAAAAAAACAAGGAAGAAATGCACAAATTCACTTCTATGCTGCATCACGATGACAAGAACAGTAATTATTTTATCTGCCAATATATCGGAGGTACTATGTTTTCAAAACGTATTACCGCACCTGAATTCAGTTCGGAAAAAGCAAGTGAAGAGGATTGTTACATCAGCCTCAATGGGTTTACAGGATATCACAGAAAAATAAAAGAATGCAGACAAATTAATGCTCTGGTATTCGATCTTGATTATCATCACAAGACTTCACCTGAACATCTTAATTGGATTAAGAAAAGAACCTTAATGCTGATCCAGGATGCGGTTAATGAAAATCGATTGTATGCGGCAAACATAATTACTGATACGGGTCGAGGTCTACAAATTTTCTATATTTTTGATGCATCCATAAGCTACAGAACCAAAGACGGCAAAGGTAACGAGAAAGCTATGTACGCTTACAAAAAAATTCGCCAGAATATTGAAAAGAAACTTGAAGCTGTACTTGCTGAGGAAACAGATGTTCTGGAAATGGATAATAATGTTTACGATATTACAAGAATAGTAAGATTACCCGGCACTCTGAATACTCAATCAGGTTCCAGAGCTAAAATGATATATGTCAATGAAGATTATTATAGTTTCTCTGACTTCTATACTCCTACACAAAAGAAACAGACACCTATAAAAAATAAGAAACATAACAAAAAATTCAGAAGTAACGAAGCATTGAATGAAGCGAGAATGATTGAAATGGAAAAGTTACAACTAATCCGAAAGAATAATTGTGAAGGCTTCAGAAATTATATGACATTCATATATTACAATTCGGCGATTCAGGTATATGACAAGAAAGAAGCTATAGCAAAAACATATGCCTTTTGTAAAAACTTCGGAGAAAGCAATACCGCTTTTACCGAATCCCAGATAAAAGCAATAACAAGAGGTATAGATAATAACAAAGGGACCAATTTTAAAGGTCATTACATAATTACCAAGGAATGGATAATAGAAAAGCTTGATATTACAGACGAAGAAGCTGAACTTATCGGTCTTGATAAGATAATAAATGCAAGACAGCTGAAAAAAAGAAGAAACGCTGAGCTAAAAAAAGAGCGTAACATCAGAATAATCAGAATGGCGGATGAAAACATCAGTCGCAGTGATATTGCAAAAGAGATAGGTGTATCACTCAGAACAGTACAGAGTGTGCTAAAAAACAGTGGCAAAACAAGAGGATATACAAAGAATGTGAATGTGCAAAAAAATGCTTCCTAGTATAGTGTGTAGTATGTAATTTTTGATATTTGGAAACAGACTGCACCTAACTTATTACATAAGATACAATTGATAATTTATACATCATCCGACACTATCGATAAGATAACATCGGGTGGTATTATTTACATAGCAACATCAGACAATTGAAAATCCTCGGTATCAAAATTTACAACAGACATCTTATCGTTATCCAGATGACCATAAAGTTTATGATACATTTCAAGCTCTTCAGCCTTTTGTGCATTCTCTGCTATCCAACGAAGATGACTTTGGTGTACTTTATGCGTAATTTTAGAATTGATACCCCTTTGCAAATCACCCGTATCCTTAACCATTTCGTAGTACCTGTTTTGCATTTCTCTGCACGAAGCGGGTCCGTTTATGTAATGTTTGCAATTTAAAGAATTTCCAACCATAGGCAACACCACGGCGTGTATATGGGGATTCCCCTCATCTTTGTGCAGCACAACAGAAATTATATTTTCTTTGCCGAACCATTCCGCAAGAAACCCGACCGAAGCCTCACTCCAGGCTTTGAGATTATTTTCTTTTACACAGCCTGGAGTAAATGCAAATACAAATTCCAAGCCCAATACTGCATTCTGACGTATTTTACTATTGTTGGTTTTCTCCTTTAATATTGTGCTGAATGTTTTACCTTGATAGTTTTCAGCTGTATCCGAAATTAATATATTAACATTTTTGTTTTCAGGATGGGTTAGAGTTTTAATCGGCACTCTTCTTTCATTGTGTCGCTGAACTCCGTTAAGAGCCAATATACTTTTTATCTTTTTAAATCTCATTATTGCATATCCCATATATATCACTGTCCTTTATTTATGATAAGCCTGTAACGGCTTCCGATATTAATATGACAGACAGATTCAGCCGATAATTGAACTTTTTACAAACCGCACACCTGCACAATTACACTCATTTCACCATCCGTTGCAGCTATGTATGGGGAACACCCATACACAAAACCTAACACAAAAAAATGAGTGTAACTCACTACACTTTTTCTGTGAAAAAGAGTGAGCTCTGCCGAGGGCTATTATGCTGCAGAGCAAACGAAAAAATGCCACCTCAACGGGTGACATTTGATCTTTTTTTCCTTTTATGGTGTTGTCTCCATACCGAAAGACAGTACTCCTTGTCTGACAGCATATTCTCGGCATACTGATGAGTATCGTCCATATCATATTCCTTGCTTATGATTGTACCAATGATAATTTCATCATTGTCATCACAAAGAAAAATATCGCATCGAAGACCGTGCTTACAGCTTTTAAACGCAATTCTAGATATAAATTCATCAGTGTATTCAAGTTCTGCGACTTCTTCCCAATAAAGGTATCGTGTAATCATTTTTCATTTCTCCAATCGTAATTTATTTGATAATATTAATATGTAATTTCAGTTAGGCAGATAGTTGAAAAAAATAAAGAAGACGATCATAAAGACCGCCTTCTTAAGAAAGAAACAAAAATTTATGATATCTCCAGACTTGATAACGCCTTGATAATATTATGTAAGATGAGATTAACAGATAACCGAAAAAATTTTACTCGAAAAAAGTTTCATAAGTAAGTCTTGAGCCCATTTTGAAACCGCTTACAAAGCTGTCCGCAGAGCAGGCTGCAGAAAAATCACCGTAGTTCCTTACGTAAGCTTCAAACATCTCTGACAGTTCACCAGCTAATGAATTCCGAATACTTTCTTCCAGATGACATAACTTTTTCAGTTTTTCCTTAAGCCTTAATTCGTTTTCTTTATTAAGCTCCTGTGGTTCAAGATTTCCATAAAACAAATCTTCTATATTTGACATTTTATCCTCCTTTATAATTATAATTTAACGGCGAAAGAGAGATACTGTCAAAATCAGCACCTCTCTTTCAAAAAACAAAACAAAAGATAAATTGGAGTATCTCCATTCGTGAGTATGACCTTACTATTAGTATGTAAGATGGATAGGGTGGATAATTGAAAAAATGAAAAATAGAGTAATTTTTTAACGAGTCACACCGCAATTTGAACAATTATTATACATTTCATTTATATGTTTTCAACAAACTTAAACTTTTTTATCAAAAATACTTGATTTTTAGAAAAAAATGAATATAATACTGTTGCCGAGAGCAAGCAAGGATCTTTGGTTCCGACAATAGTTGGAAGTCAGGTTACCAATTGAGGGTAGCCACCTGCAAGGACAAATATGCGAAAGCAGATTATATTCGGTGATCGAGTTTGAAACATAAAATGATGTAATTATAAATTTTAAAACGATCAAAGAGACTCTGAGAAGGAGTCATCACCGAAACAATTCAGGATTGAAACTCAGGTTATAGTAAACCCCTGGGCTTGGATTGTTGTGGTGATGGCTCCTGTTTTTTGTCCAAAAAACTGAACCTTGACAAAAAAATATGCAATTTTCGTTAAATTTACAAATTGTTTACAATTTGCATTTTAAAAAAAGCAAGCTCAAATTTGTAAATAATCAATTAT
>JAXJVE010000253.1:0-12227 GCA_036308705.1 Acutalibacteraceae bacterium | reverse complement strand
GTATGAAAGTTGTTCCTGCTCATTTATGGTTTTTAAAGAATAGTTTGCCCTCCGTTTTGAAACAGTAAATCAAAACTGCCATAAAGGAGGCTGCAAAATATGAAAAAGAAAATAATATCATCTTTACTTATATTAACATTAATTATTTCCGCATCACCCTTGACAGGGCTTGATTTTAACGATATATTCACCACCGCTTTTGCGGCTCAGACCGAATTTGTAAGCGGCGATTATAACTGCAAAATTATAAACGAAACCGAAATTGAAGTTACCGATTATCTCGGCTCGGATATTGATGTTGTTATTCCGTCAGAAATCAACGGTATGCCTGTTACTTCAATCGGAAAAAGCTGTTTCGGTAACAGCTGGTCTGATAAAAATAAGGAGAATAAAGACAAAGTTGAAACTGTTACCGTTCCCTCAACCGTAACAAACATCGGCATTTATGCCTTTGAAAATATGAACAGTCTTAAATCGGTTGTTCTCGGCGAAGGTATTAAAACGATCAGAGAAAATGCTTTTGAATACTGCCCGAAGCTTGAATCCGTCAATCTTCCCGAAAGCCTCACAAGTCTGAGTGACGATATTTTCAGAAACTGCACAAGCCTTAAGGAAATTACACTTCCCGGCAAGGATATCAAGTATTCATCCCATGTTTTTTATGACAGCAGTATTGAAAAAATAAATCTTTCGGAAGGTATGACCAAAATTCCCGATTACTTTTTTGAGTTCACAAAGGTAACAACCGTTAACGTGCCTTCAACCGTAACTCAGATAAGTGCAAAGGCGTTCAACGGATACTGGCAGCATACCGTTGAAACCGTTATCTTCCCCGATACGCTTACCACAGAACTTTCTGTTGCAAGTGAAGAAGAGTATCAGTTTATGCTCAGAAAAAACAGCCCCGCACTCAAGAATGTTTATTTCCGCTATATGCCCGTTAATATGCCCAATCTCGGAATTTATGATATAAGCTATGACGAAGCAAGCGGATATTGGAACTGTGCACTTGCAGAAGATTATTCTTCTTATGAAGTGCATAACGATGCCGCATTTGATTATGTTATCAACAAAAACGGTGAAGCCGTGCTTCTTAAATATACGGGCTATAACGACTATGTTGTTCTCCCGAAAACAGTCGGTTTTGCGGGCATAAACTACGGTGTTGTTACCGAAATCGGTGCTGATGTTTTTGCTGATACATACGCCAAAAAGATTATTATGCACGACGGCATAAAGAAAATCGGAAGCTATGCTTTCAGAAATTCCGATGTTTCCGTTATCGAAATTCCCGACAGTGTAGCGGAAATCGGCAACGGTGCTTTTCAGGGCTGTGAATCGCTTGAAAGCCTTGTTTTGCCTGAATCCGTAACAAAAATCGGCACAAACGTATTTCGTAATTGCACAAACCTCAAAAACATAAATTGGCCATCAAACCTTAACTATGTGCCTGCCGAGGCTTTTTCAAACTGCAAAAGCTTCAATGATTTTGCAATATTCGATAATGTTGAAATTATTTCAAGCGGTGCGTTCTACGGCTGTGAATCGCTTGTTGTCAACAGATTCAGCGATAAACTAAAAGAAATAGGCGATTTTTCATTCACAACTTCTGTTCTTATTCCCAGCCTGGGAGATCATTCAACAATCAATACCCAAAATCTGCCGAACGGCATTGAATATATCGGCAACAGAGCGTTTGCCTATAATAAATCGTTGAGCAAAATAAAAATCCCCGAAAGCATTAAGCTTATCGGTGAGGGTGCATTTGCTTATTCATCGCTTGAAGAGATTGAACTTTCAGATAACATCAAAGAAATTTCAAAAGGTGCGTTTGCACGCACAAACCTCAAATCAGTCAGGTTGCCCTCAAAACTCGAAAAAATAGGCATACTTGCATTTGCAGACTGCACTCTGCTTGAAGGAATTGAATTCCCCGATACAGTAACTTATATCGGCGATGCAGCATTTAAAAACTGCGAATCGGTAACAAGCCTTGAAATCCCCTCAAAGGTTGATACAATTAATGAAAATACTTTTTCAGGACTTATTTCACTTGCTGAAATCAATATTCCCTCAACGGTAAAAACAATCGGTGATTCAGCCTTCGGTTACTGTGATAACGTTAATAAAATCACAATCGCAAACGGCGTTGAATCAATCGGCAACAGAGCATTTTGCTGCAATGTTATCAAAGAAATCACCATTCCCGAAAGTGTAAAAGTATTGGGCAACGGAATTATAGAAAATACCTTGACCGAGGTTGTTTATTACAATGCAGTTGAGCTTGATAAGAATTTATACCGAACATCTTCAAATGACAACCCCATATTCTCAACCGATACGCTCAAAAAAATTGTGTTTGGCAAAAACGTTAAGCTTGTTCCTGCTTATTGTGCATATGAATGTGATTCGCTTGAACAGATTGTTTTCTCAAGCGGTATCAGAGAAATTGATTTGGGTGCGTTTGCTTATTGCGATTCAATCAGATATATCGCAATGCCCGGCGGTGTTCAGAAAATTGATAACGGTGCGTTCTTTGAGTGCACAAACCTTGAAACCGCAGTTATCCCCGACACCGTAACCGATATTCATGAATATGCGTTTACCGATTGCAATGAGAATTTCACAATAGTCTGCACCAAGGATTCCTATGCATATACCTATGCAACGGAACAGGGCATCAGAGTGAGAGTTACGGATTTACAGGCAAATACTCCCGAAAAGAGCGATAAAGCCGAATCAAAAGAAAAAACAAACAACTATTTTGCAACAGTTCTTGAATCAATAATGAACAAAATCAAAGAATTCTTTGCACAGTTTACACTTATCAAAAAATAAAGAGGGGGACTTGAAATGAAAAAATTCTCCAAAAAAATTATATGCGGCGTAACTGCTTTTGCGGTTGCGCTCGCATCCATACCCGTTATAGGCATTGATTTATCGGGTTTGTTCACTAAATCCGAGGCGGCAACGAATAACGTGTATATTGTCAGTGCAGACGGTGATTATGTTTATAAAAACACCGGCAATGATGCAGAGGTTTGGAAATATCTCGGCGATGAGGTTGATGTTGTTGTACCCGAAGTGATTGACGGCCTGACGGTTAGAGCAATCGGTCAGGAGGCTTTTACGGACGACGCAAGCAATAAAACCGTTAAAATTAATTACAAAAACCCGAATCTCGCCAATATTGAAAGCGTTGTTCTGCCCGATACGGTAACGAGCATCTACGCAAGTGCGTTTGATAACTGCACAAAGCTTAAACATATCGAGCTTCCCGATGAACTTTACAGTATCGGTGAAAGTGCATTCCGTGACACAGCATTGACCGAGATTGAACTGCCCGAAAAGCTCAATTATATCAGTTCCTATGCTTTTATGGGCACAAACATCAAAGAGCTTGTTATTCCCGAAAGCGTTGACACTCTTTATAAAGGCTCGCTTTACTGCAAAGCCCTTGAAAAGGTTATTATAAAAGGTTATCTCAAACACGGGTATAATGCATTTTCAATAACTACCACAAAGCATTTTCCCGAAGAAATTCTGTTTGTCAATTCTCAGCCGAGTGGTGTGATTGATGATTTCGGCGATATCAAAAAGAATGAAGAAACGGGATATTGGGAAGCCGTTGTTTTTGAAGGAAACAACTGGTACGGCTACACCGAAGAGGATATGTTTACCGACGGTGCGTTTGACTACGTTGTAACTCCCGAAAACGAAGCAATCATCGTCAGCTATAACAGTTCAAGCAAGGGTACACTTTATATAGATAACATAAGACACAACTATAAAGATATCCCCGTTGTTGAAATCGGCCCCTTTGCTTTTGCCGAATGTAACCTTGAAAAGGTTTATATTGCACCCTCTGTTAAAAGAATACATTATGCTGCTTTTTTAAATTCAAAGAATCTTTATTCGGTTCATCTTCCCGAGGGCTTAAAGGTTATTGAAAGCGAAACCTTCAACGGCTGCAAAAATCTTTCGCTTGCTAATACTGGTATACCCGAAAGCGTTACCGAAATCGGTGCTTATGCGTTCTATAAATGCTGTGTAGGTACGCTCGGCGATATGAGTAACATCGAAAAAATCGGTGCTTATGCATTCTATAATAACAGTATCTTTAACTTCAGCTTCAAGAACCTCAAAGAAATCGCACCCTATGCTTTTGCATATTCAACCTTCGGTACGATCAATTTCCCCGAAGGTCTTGAAAAAATATGTGATTACGCATTCTATGACTCATGGCTTGAGGCTGCAACCTTCCCCGAATCTCTCGTATCAATAGGCGACTACGCTTTTGAACGTTGCGAGCTTAAAAAGCTTGTGCTTCCTCAGGGTCTTGAATATCTCGGTGAAGGTGCTTTCTCCACCAACAAATTCAAAGAAATTGAAATTCCGCCTCTTCTTACCGAACTCAAAAACGGCGTATTTACTGATTGCCCGATATTAAACATAAACATCCCCTCAAACATAAAAGTTATCGGAGCAGAAGCGTTCAAAATAAGCGACCACATACTTAACAGAACAATCAGCATTGCCGAGGGCGTTGAAGAAATACATGCATGGGCTTTTTTCGGCTCAAATGTTGAAGAGATTACAATTCCGTCAACTGTTAAAAAGCTGTCGTTTAGTTCCTTTTACTATGTTTACACAGATGTTCTGAATTATAATGCTGTTGAAGCCGAAATTGTTCTTTCAGGCAATTCGGGTTCTTTTATCGGAAGTTTCGCTGATGGCTACAGCACACTTCCCGTTCTGAATTTTGGCGAAGGAATAAAAAGAATTCCCAAAAATTTCGCAAAAAATTCCAGGGTTAAAAAGGTTAATATTCCCGAAAGCGTTGAGTATATCGGCGATGAAGCATTTAATATGTGCTATTATCTTACCGAAATCAATATCCCCTCAAATCTTAAAGAAATCGGCTATCTTACTTTCAGCGGATGTAAATTTACGGAAATCGATTTGCCCGACGGACTTGAAAAAATAGGGGATTGCGCATTCGAAGGATGCTACGAACTCGCATCAATCAATTTCCCCGATTCCGTTAAATATATAGGCGATTCTGCGTTTGGCAGCTGCATTGATTTAACCGAAGTAACTCTTCCTGTCAATGCAGAATACGTTGGTCAGTATGCATTCAGAGGCTGCGGTTCGTTAAAAGAAGTAACAATTCCCGAAAACGTGAAGTGCATAGGCGAAATGACCTTTGATTTTTGCGAGGAAATTGAAACTGTTCATTTCCGTGCCGTAAGCTGTGATATAATTCCTATATCTGAATATGACGGTGAAAACCTTCCTCAGTCACCGTTTATTACTTCAGAAAAACTCAAAACCATAACTCTTTATAATACCGTCAAAGAACTTCCTGCATTCCTTTATTCGGGTTTAAAGAATATTGATAAAGTAACTCTGCCCGAGTCTGTAACCGATATCGGTGTAGGTGCATTTGCAAACAGCACGGTTTCAGAAACAGAGAGCCTTGCAAATATTGAAAGTATTGAAGAATACGCATTCAAAAACTGCACCTATCTTGAAGAAATCAATCTCGGCAACAAGCTTATGATTATCGGTATGGAAGCATTCAGCGGCTGCGACTCGCTTAAATCAATCTATATCCCCGATTCCGTTTCAAACATCGAAATTTCTGCTTTTGAAGATTGCACAAAACTTGAAAGTGTCAGAATGTCACCCAATGTTGATTTTATTCCCCGTCAGGCATTCAACAACTGCAAATCACTTTCAGAATTTGAATGGAATTCAAACAGAAAGCTCATCGGCAGATACGCATTCGGCAACTGCGTGAAGCTCAGTGATTTTGATTTTGTGAACATTGAAAAGCTTTATAAAAACAGTTTCACGGGCAGCGGTGTTGCCGTTGCACAGCTTGGCGAATCGCAGAATAATCTCAACGCATCGCTCGAAACAATCGAAACCCAGAGCTTTATGTCTTGTGAAAGCCTTGCAACAATCGGCATTGGCGGTAATGTTACAACCGTTAAATCTCAGGCATTTGCAGATTGCACAAACCTTGAAACTGCGGTTATTGCGGATACCGTAACCGAAATTGCCGAAGATGCTTTTGACGGCTGTAACAAGCTCACAATCTACTGTGCCGAGGATTCATACGCTCATTCATACGCACAGACTCAGGGAATTAAGGTAAGTACCTTTGTTATCGCTCCCATTCCCAACCAGACCTTTACGGGCTTTGAAATTGAACCCGAAATTTCCGTTACCGCATCGGGCGATACACTCAACGAAAACATCGACTTCGGCGTAACCTATGCAAATAACATCAACGTCGGCACAGCGGATGTAAACGTCAAGGGTAAGGGCGATTTCAGAATGTTCGCAAGCAGAGCAAATTTCTCAATCGTTACAAAGAGCATTGCAAACGTTTCGATAGCCGAAATTCCCGCACAGGATTATACAGGCAATGCGGTAACTCCTGTTATCACAGTAACCGACGGCGGTAAAATCCTTCACGAAGGTACCGATTATACGGTAACTTATTCAAACAACACCGCCGAAGGTAAGGCAACTGCAAAAATCACAGGCAAAGGTAACTACTCTGGCTCGGCATCGGCTGAGTTTGAAATTCAGAAACTCTCAGAGCCTCAGAGTTTCCTCAGCAGAATAACAGGCATTTTCAACTCCCTGTTTGCGAGAATCAAAGCGTTTATAATCGGAATATTTGTAAGGTGATGTTATGAAAAAAATCAGGTATTCTGCGGTAATTATTGCCGCGTTGCTGATGATGTTGCTTTTTTCATCGTGTTCATCGTGGACTTTCATACGGTATATCTATGAATATCACCGTGAATACTACGAAGCCGAAGAGTTCTTGCCGAGCGGTTTTGCAAGCTATGAAAGTGTAAAATACGACCACGATAAAAAAATCCTGCTGTTCTTTTTTACCGATACAATGACTGTAAAAGTAAAATACGATGATTTCTATATTCCGTATAAGCATTTTCTTGAAGATGAATACGATTTTCTGACCGAACCCGTTGAATCCGATATGCTTGAAGGTCATTATCTCATACCCGTAACAGAGTTTGAGTATAATGGATTTTATATGAGAGTTGCCGACGGCGGCGATTATCCCCATAAATTCGGCATTGTCGGTTATAACGACGATACAAAAGAAATCGCATATCTCTGGTTTTATGATACGGATTTTGATTACATCGCCTCACCCGAGGATGATAAAGAACAGGCAATGAAGGATTTTGTGAAAGAATATTTTGATATGATATAAAAAAGCAAGGGGCTGATGTCAGTCCCTTGTTTTTGATTTTATCTGAGAATCTTCACTGTGCTCAGAATTGCAGACATATTTTTTGACAAAACAATGTTTTTCTTGACAAGAAAATTTGACGATATATAATATAATTAATGATTCAAAAGGAGGAATACATATGATTTGTCCCGTTTGCGGAGCACAGGTTAACGGTGAATTTGATTTTTGTACCAATTGCGGAAACGCATTGCCCAAAAACCAGGAACAGGCTCAGACCTATGCAACGGAAAACACAGACTACGGTAATGTCAACATCGAAGCAAATGAAATCAACGCAAAAGCATATATTTCGGGAGTTAAGCCCGGATTTATTCTCGGCATAGTTTCGCTCTCGCTGGCTATTGCAACAAACTATATTGCTGCAGGTCTTCCTGCAATTGTGTGCGGTATTATTTCTCTTATCAAACTTAAGGGTCTTCCCGCTGTTATGCCCGAATATATTATGGATCCCGTTCTTCTGACAGAGTATCAGGCGGCAGCTAAAAAGGCAAATCTTTCAAAGAAACTCAGCATAGCAGGTATTATTGTTGCAATTGCAATTGATGTTTTCTATGCTCTTGTCGGTCTGATTATTGTTTTTGCTACATTCGGAATCCCTGCAATCGCAATGATTATTGCGGAATTATAAGTCAAAAAGCAGTTGTAACTGCATATTTTAGTAAAAGGAGCAAAGAAAATGGAAAACAATTATTATTCACAGGCACCCGAAAATACTCTCGCAGCAGACAATGGCGTTGCAAAGCAGTATATCAATGCTGCAGGTTCAGTTTTTGGTCCTGCACTGGCAGCACTTATTATCACACTTGTAGTTCCTTATGTCGGACAGATTATTGGTCTTATTCTTGCATGTGTGGCAAAATCAAAGATTTCAAAGCTTCCCTATGTTGATGTATTAACACTTGACGCTGCAACTCTTGATGAATATCAGTCAGCAGCAAAGAAAGCAAAAACAGCAGGAATTCTTGCTAAGATAGCACTTATATTATCTGTTGCATTGATTGCTCTGTATATTGTTTCTGTTTTTGTAGGAATCATCGCAGGTATTATTCTCGCAACAATGTAAAAAAGTACGGACAGCCTCAGGGCTGTCCGTTTTTTCTTGGTGGACCTGATGGGAGTCGAACCCACGACTTCTACAATGCGAATGTAGCACTCTCCCAACTGAGCTACAGGCCCGTATCTGTTAAAATTATATTCTTTTTCCTTGCGGGTGTCAACAAAAACACCCGGGATTTGCACAAAGTTCTAAACTTATTCTAAGATTTATCTAAAAAGGCTTTTTTCTATTGCACACTTTTATTTTTGATGATATAATTGCTCGGATATTCAAATACAAGTTTACAAAATTTGTAACATTGATACAGGGTTTGTAACACTTAGAATACGGGTGTGCAATGAAAAAGAAACTTTTAATGATAATTAATCCCTGCTCAGGCAGAAGTAAAATCAATGATGATTTATCCGATGCTCTCAGAGTTTTCGGTGCTCACGGGTACACAACAACCGTTCTCAGCACAACAAAATCTGGTGATGCAACAGAATTTGCAAAGCAACACGGCTCGGATTACGATATCGTTGTGTGTAAAGGCGGCGACGGTACTTTTTGCGAAATGCTCAACGGCATTATGGCTCTTGATGAAAAACCGCAGATCGGATTTGTGCCTTCGGGTACAACAAATGACCTTGCAAGCACCATAGGTCTTTCTCCCGATGCGGAAAAAGCGGCAAAGCTGATAATGAAAGAGGCATCACGCCCCTGTGACCTCGGCGTTTTCAACGGCAGATATTTTACATACGTTGCATCGTTCGGTGCTTTTACAAGATGTTCATACGCAACATCGCAGAAGCTCAAGAACAAAATCGGCAGACTTGCCTATTTTTACGGTGCGGCAAAGGATATCAAAGATATAAAGCCCGTTCCGATGACCTGCGTTGTTGACGGCGTTGAGTATAACGGTGACTATGTTTTCGGCTCAATTTCAAACTCATATACCGTTGGTAAAATTATTCATATGAACGAGGATACCGTATGCCTCAATGACGGAAAATTTGAGGTTCTGCTTGTGAGAATGCCAAAGAGTGCCAAGGGCTGGACTAATGTTGCCGAGTGTATTCTCAAAAAGAATTTTGATTGTGAGGAAATTGATTTTGTTCAGGGTTCTCATATCGAGCTCAGAACTCTTGACGGCTCAAAAATCCCCTGGACACTCGACGGAGAATTCGGCGGAAATGTAGGCGAAGTGGTTGCGGATGTTAAAAAACACGCATTCAGAATGTTCAGACCTCCGCTTCTTCACGAAATGGAAGAATAAAATCAAAGGACAGCTTCGGCTGTCTTTTTTATTGCAAAAATAAAAACAGCCCACAATGTGGACTGTTTTTTTCTGGCGGAGAAGGGGAGACTCGAACTCCCGCGCCGGTTTCCCGACCTACGCCCTTAGCAGGGGCGCCTCGTCACCAACTTGAGTACTTCTCCAAATCGGTAACATATATATCAATATAATTACTTTTTAAAATGGCGGAGAGAGTGGGATTCGAACCCACGGTACCCGTAAAGGTACGACGGTTTTCAAGACC
The DNA here is from genome assembly GCA_036308705.1 of Acutalibacteraceae bacterium. Taxonomy (GTDB): domain Bacteria; phylum Bacillota; class Clostridia; order Oscillospirales; family Acutalibacteraceae; genus CAG-177. The sequence continues at coordinate 2,347 of JAXJVE010000253.1, read as the reverse complement.
GTTCCGTTATGACCACTTCGGTATCTCTCCGTAAATTGCTTTAATATGTTATCATAACATTTCGATTCTGTCAATAGCTTTTTTACTTTTTGTGTGAATTATTTTAAAAGATTTTTTGTCAAAGAAAAAACAGGCAGCCAAAATGACTGCCCGTATAAATCTTTACATATTGGCAATAACACCTAAACCAATAAAAAACATAAAGTATAAAATCCAGAAAATGGAGTAACCTATCCAGAAAATCAGCATAACAATGGAGTATATCTTGTTTATTTTTGTAAGAATACCGGCTGTTTTGATTTTTCTGCGTGCGGAATTGTATTCTTCGAGAACAGAGGGGTCAATCATTGTTTCATCAATAAAGGGAAGACCTCTGAGTTTACCGTTAACATTCCCCGCCATAATAAGACCGACTATCTGTCCGATCAGAGGAATAGCCCAGCTGAGAGCAAGACCAACAATTGAAGGAACAAGAACAGAGCCTGCAGTTTCGATATATTGTTTTACAACCGAATAAAATCCTGCGGCGTAGTCGTTGTTTACGGGAGGCTGCTGGTACTGAGGCTGAGCAACAGGCTCCTGCATTACGGGTGCCTGAGCTTCGGGCTGCTGGTATCTGATTTCGACCGATGCACCGCAATAGTTGCAGAAAGTTGAGTTATCGGCTATCTGACTGCCGCAATTCTGACAAATCATATGTAACATCTCCTTTAGATATTTTTATAGATATATTATACATTTTTGTCAGTGTGTTTGTCAACAGATAAAAGAAAACCCCTTGCAAAAGCAAGGGGAAGATTTTAGAAGAGGTCAAACAAAGCACCTGAAAAGCCGAAAATAGCACAGATGATTAACCAGATTAAGGGCCAGATAATTACAAATGCAAGTTCAAGAATATCAAGAACAAGCAGAATGATACTTACCAAACCAAGAGTTTTTGAAAGTTTTGCATCTTTTATAACTTTTTCAATTCTGTCTGTAAACAGAGGATCAATGGTGGTTGCGTCAACTTTGAGAAGTGCTTTAACCTTCTTGAAATTAATGAAGAAGAGTATTGTAAGTACAATAGCTGCAATTGCAAGAATGCCTGTGAAAGGAAGAGTAAGGTAGTTAAGAAAAGCAAAAAGGAATGCAGTAATAACAGTAAAACCTGCACAGAAGAGCAGTACACCTGAGATGCAAAGTGCGATGATTGACATAAGTTTTGCTGACTTTGCTGCTTTTTCAAATTCTGCTGTAGTTGTTTCATCAATAACAACTTCGGTTTCTTTGACTTCTTCTGTTGCTTCAACTTCAGGCTGTGCATAGTAGTCATAGTTGTTTACAGGTTGCTGAACCTGTTCCTGGGTTTCAACTGTTGCACCGCAATTGGTACAGAATACTGCGTAATCTTCAATCTGATTGCCGCAAATTTTACAGATTTTCATAGATACATCTCCTTTTATATGGTTTACAAATATTATATTCCCTTGAAACGGCTGTTGTCAAGGGGATAGTTATTAATAATCAAATATAAAAATGATTCGACGAGATCTATTATTGCAGAGCCCTCAAAAGATAACAGTAGTTCTTTAATATTTTGTTGATTTCAAGAAAACAAAATTATTTTTTAAAAAATCAACAAAAACAGAGAAAAAATATATTATATGCTGATTTTGAAGAGATTTTTCTGTTTACAAAAACATTATAATGTTAACCTGAAATAACCACCTATATATTTAAAACCATTATATAAAACGATTATCCAAGATTGTTGTGCTACCATAAATCCGCTAAACACACGGAGCGGTTGAAAAGAACGCAAAAAAAGATTGAAAAAAGTGTTGACAAATGCGTTTGGATTTGGTAATATAGTCGAGCACTCCGCAAGAGAGCCGAGTGCGACGCACCTTGAAAATTAAACAACGATTGATTAAATTAACCCTTGAAGATTAATTTGAGTATGTACTTTCAAGTACAGCAGTAATTCTCGTGAAGAACGAGGAAGATGTCAGTGAATGACATTTTGAGCGATTAAGCTCTGAAAATGATTTGAACACCTTCGGGTGTTTAGATATAATTTTTAGAGAGTTTGATCCTGGCTCAGGATGAACGCTGGCGGCGTGCCTAACACATGCAAGTCGAACGGAACTTTTACGGATTGAGACTTCGGTCGATTGAAGTTTAAGTTTAGTGGCGGACGGGTGAGTAACGCGTGAGTAACCTGCCTTTCACAGGGGGATAACGTTTGGAAACGAACGCTAATACCGCATAACATAGCGGAGTCGCATGGCTCTGCTATCAAAGATTTTATCGGTGAAAGATGGACTCGCGTCCGATTAGGTAGTTGGTGAGGTAACGGCTCACC
>JAXJVE010000252.1:0-1418 GCA_036308705.1 Acutalibacteraceae bacterium | reverse complement strand
CATCAATAACAATATCTTTGCTTTCGGGCACAACCTCAAGTTCGGGTGTAAACCAACGGACACCGAGATATTCTTCAAGAAAAGTATATACTCCGTAGAGAGTGCCTCTGCTGTCGCCGCCCGCAATGAGCAGATTCGTGCCGTCTGAACAAAGCATAAATCCGTCTGCACCGATATCGATGCGGTCAACGGTTGCAATATTTTTTTCAATCTCTGTTTCGCCGATGATAATTGCCTTTGAGCCTTCTGTGTATTCCGATTCTGTGATATGTTCAAGGGTAACACCGCTGATTTTGCTGATATATGTCTGCATTTCATTGACAGCGGTGAGAATACATTCATCCGCATTGTCTGAGGTAACGATTACAAAATCACTTTTGCCGCCCTGAACAATATACATCGGGTTTGTTATCTGAGGCGGCTGATATTCGCCGTTGGTGTAGCTTATGTTTGTATCAACGGGAATTATGCCAATAATAAACAAAAGAACCTGAACAAACGAAAAAAATGCTTTTATTGTTGCCATAAAAAGGCTCCTCCTTATTTGCTCATATTAAATACAAGTTCACCGCCGCCCATAAGCTGAGAATGGGTCACATAGCATCCGTCGAGCTTTTCGCCGTTAAGGGTAACAGAGTCAACATAAACATTTTTGTCGCCCTGATTTTTTGCGGTTATTTTAAGAACGTTGCCGTTTGAAAGTGTGATTTCGGCGCTGTTGATGTTGGGTGAGCCTATCCAGTATTTATCTGTGCCTGCAAGGGGATAGAAGCCGAGAGATGAGAATACATACCAAGAACTTATCGTGCCGCCGTCATCGTTGCCGTCAAGACCGTTGATATCGGTGCTGAAACGGTTTTTGAGAGTCCAGCGTACCCATTTCTGAGTAAGGTCGGGTCTGCCTGCGTTACTGAAAAGATAAGGTGTATGGATATCGTGCTGATTACCTACCCAGAAGCCTGCACCGGGGTCAACTGCGGCTCTTGTGAGAGATGCATCTTCCATAAAATCTTCAAGTTCACTTACAAAATATTCCTTTGAGCCGAAAAGCTCAATCATACCGTCAATATCGTGAAGTGCACTCCATCGCCACTGCCTTGCACTGCCTTCGCAGTAGCAGTCCGCAAATTTCTTTATCATAACCGCATCATAGAATGTTGTTATATAGGGGCTGAAATTCCAGACAAAGCTGCCGTCGGAATTGCGTGCCTGAAAATATTTTGTTTCGGGATTGAATACATTTTTATAATACATCGACTTTGCGGCGTATTTTTCCGCATCTTCGGTTTTGCCGAGAGCCGTTGCAAGGTCTGCTATTGCGGCGTCCTCCCAGGCATATTCGAGAGTACGGCTTACGGATTCGTCGGCGGGAGCGAGGTCCTGCGGAATATATCCGTATTCATTATAAAGGTCAATAT
>JAXJVE010000251.1:0-1537 GCA_036308705.1 Acutalibacteraceae bacterium | reverse complement strand
CTGTCTGCATCGCTATTACACCCGCAATGGCAACTCTCTGCTTCTGACCGCCCGAAAGTTTATGAGGCTCTCTGTGGCGGAAATCATACATATTGACGCACTTGAGAGCATCGTCAACCCTTTTACGGATTTCTGAAGGTTCAATGCCAAGGTTTTCGGGGCCGAAGGCAACGTCATCCTCAACGATTGTTGCAACAATCTGATTATCGGGATTCTGAAAAACCATACCGACTATGCGGCGGACTTCGTCTGCCTTTTCTTCGGTATCGGGAACAATACCTTTAACGGATACCATGCCTTTGGTGGGCTCAAGGATAGCGTTGCAAAGCTTTGCGAGTGTGCTCTTGCCCGAACCGTTATGACCGAGCACCGCAACGAATTCGCCCTTGTTGATTGCAAGGCTTATATCCTCCACAGCGGGGAACGAATTTGCCTGTGCATCCTCATCATCGGCATCATATATAAATGTAACATTATCAAATTCAATAATTTTTTCGCTCATAATTATATCCTAAATTTTATTTGGCATTCTTGCCGAGCCATATCGCACTTGCACCGCAGGGAAGAGTTCTGCCGGGCTTTGACGAAACGGGGATACCGATTTCATCGCTGCTTGTTGTACCGCCGAACTGCTTCTGTACAGTTTCACCGAGGATATATTCCATAACGCTCGGTGAAAGACCCGTTGTATATGAATTGATAAGCACCATCAGCGATTCTTCGCTCAGAAGCTGTGAACAAAGTTCAACAAAGCCGTAAACTTCGTTTTCAAGCTTCCACACTTCACCGCCCGGACCTCTGCCGTATGAGGGAGGGTCCATAATAATAATATCGTACTTATTGCCTCGTCTGATTTCACGCTGAACAAATTTTATACAGTCGTCAACAAGCCATCTTACGGGAGCATCGGAAAGCTTGCTTGCGGCGGCATTTTCTTTTGCCCAGAGGGTCATACCCTTTGAAGCATCAACGTGAGTTACGCTTGCACCCGCATTGAGAGCCGCAACGGTTGCACCGCCTGTATAAGCAAAAAGATTGAGCACCTTTACGGGTCTGCCCGCATTTTTAATTATATCGGCAGTCATCTTCCAGTTAACCGCCTGCTCGGGGAAAAGACCCGTATGCTTGAAGCCCATTGTTTTGATGTTGAATTTAAGCTCATCGAGTGAAATCTGCCACACATCGGGCATCTTTTTGCATACTCTCCAGCTTCCGCCTCCCGTATTTGAACGGTTATATATTGCGTGGGGATTATACCAGAGCGGATTTTCCTTTGGTGTTTTCCATATAACCTGAGGGTCAGGGCGAACAAGAATTATATCGCCCCATCTTTCAAGTCTTTCACCGTCAGAACAATCTATAAGCTCATAATCAATCCAATTATCTGCTTTTCTCATAATTTACACATCCAATCTCTGCTGACCGGGCATTGCAAGGCCCAAATGGGCATAGCCCGCAGGAGTTACCATTCTGCCTCTCGGGGTACGGCTGAGGAAACCGACCTGCATAAGATAAGGCTCGTATACATCCTCTATCG
>JAXJVE010000250.1:0-1428 GCA_036308705.1 Acutalibacteraceae bacterium | reverse complement strand
GTTGAGCATATGCTCAAAAACAGACGGTATATCGGTGAAGAAAAATTCAGGGATATGGTTATTCCAGATGCACTCCCGGCGATAGTTCCGATGAAACTTTTTCTGCAGGTTCAGGATAAAATTGCGGTAAATAAAAAAGCTCCCGCCCGAAGAAAAGCGGAAGATGATTATCTGCTGACAACAAAACTTTTCTGCGGATATTGCGGAAAGTTTATGATTGGTGAAAGCGGAAAAAGCAGAAACGGAACTGTTCACAGGTATTACAAATGCGCGACAATCAAAAACCTGAAAGGGGACTGCAAGAAGAAATCTGTTAAAAAAGATTGGATTGAAGATCTGATAATCAGAAGAACGATTGCAATGCTCAATAACGATGAGGTTATTGATGATATCGTAAAGAAACTTCTTGCGTTGCAGGAAAAAGACAGTTCGGAACTTCCGTATTATGAACGTGAACTTGCAGATACCGAAAATTCAATTGATAATTTGCTGAATGCAATACAGCAGGGGATACTTACAAAATCGACAAAAGAACGATTGGAAGAACTTGAAAGCAGAAAAGAACGGCTAGAAATTCTGATAGCTGAAGAAAAGATGATAAAGCCGAAATTGAGCGAAGAATTTATAAGATTCTATCTGATGAAATTCAGAAGTCTTGATATGGCAAAACTCGCTCACAGAAAAATACTGATAGAAACCTTCGTCAATTCGGTATATATTTTCGATGATAAATTAGTGATAACATATAACGCAGATGAGAAAACAGAAACCGTAACTCTGGAAGAGATTAACGGTTCGATTATAGAATGCTTAGGGGCGCCAAAGTAAAACCAATCGATTTATTCGGTTGGTTTTATTTTTTTCTTTAATCGGACTCGAAGGGGAGCGGAGTTGAAAATCGTCTGATTTTATTTTTAAATTTTTTACAAGATATTTTGCAAATGTAATTTCAGATGATAAGTAAGTCTGAATTGTGATGAACTGTATTCTTAAATATGTTTATTTATGTAACGTATATGTAACACTTGATTTATTTATTGACATTTATGCGTGGGTGATATATAATATTTCCGATAAAATTTTATAGGAGTGTGTAAATTATGCCATTAGTAAATGCAAAAGAAATGCTTACAAAAGCAAAGGCAGGGCACTATGCAGTTGGTCAGTTCAATATCAATAACCTTGAATGGACAAAGTCAATCCTTCTCACAGCACAGGAAATGAATTCTCCCGTTATCCTTGGTGTATCTGAAGGTGCAGGTAAATATATGTGCGGTTACAAGACCGTTGTAGGTATGGTTGAAGGCATGATCGAAGGTCTTAACATCACTGTTCCCGTTGCTCTTCATCTTGACCACGGTTCATACGAAGGTGCAAAGGCTTGCATTGAAGCAGGTTTCAGCTCAATTATGTTTGACGGTTCTCACT
>JAXJVE010000249.1:0-11905 GCA_036308705.1 Acutalibacteraceae bacterium | reverse complement strand
ATATTAATGTATATTACTGTTCCTGCACATTTTTGATAATTTTGTCGATTGTTTTCTTGAGTGAGGAATCAGTTGCGGAATCTTTTGAAATTGTTTCAACGGAATAAAGAATTGTTGTTCTGTCCCTGCCGCCGAAGTATTCGCTGATTTCCTTCTGAGTAAGGTCTGTGATTTCTCTTACTATGTAAATTGCAACCTGTCTTGCTCTTGCGGTTTTTGCATCTCTCTTGTTTGAGATGATATCGCCCTGAGGAACGCCGAAGGTTCTTGAAGTTTCGGAAATTATGCTGCTGACTATTGATGAAACGGGTCTGCTGTCTGTCATAATATCACGGATTGCGTTCTGTGCCATTGCGATGTTGATTGATGCACCTTCAATGTTGACAAGTGCATTGATTTTTTTAACCGCACCTTCAAGCTGACGGATATTTGCCTTGATTTTTTCTGCAATAAACTGAACAACATCGGGGGGGAGTTCAAGGCCGAGAGTATCCGCTTTACGCTGAATGATAGCCATTCTTGTTTCAATATCGGGCGGCTGAATATCTGCGATAAGTCCCCACTCAAAGCGGTTGCGGAGTCTTTCGTCAAGAATTTCAATATCCTTGGGTGCACGGTCAGATGCAAGAACAATCTGCTTGCCGTCCTGAGTAAGTGCGTTGAAGGTATGGAAAAATTCTTCCTGAGTTGATTCTTTGCCTGCGATAAACTGAATATCGTCAACAAGAAGAACATCGCAGTTTCTGTATTTATTATGGATTTCCTTCATTGTTTTTTCTTTGATACCGTCAACAATAAGGCTCACAAAATCTTCGCCTCTGGTGAAAATGATATCCGCCTTGGGGTTTTTGCTCTTGATTTCGTTGCTGATAGCACAAAGAAGATGAGTTTTGCCAAGACCCGAGTTACCGTAAATGAAAAGCGGGTTGTATGCCGCACCGGGAGTTGCCGCAACCGCCTGAGCAGCTGCGTGGGCAAATTTATTTGATGAACCTACAACGAAGGTTTCGAAAGTATTCTTTTCGATGCTCAGCGATGTGCTGCCTGCACCGCCCGATGTCTGGGGTGCGGGGGCTTTTGCCGCATTGGGGTCAACAAGGCTGATTTCAACATCAAAGCCCATAACCGATTTGAACGCATCGGAAAGCTCTGCAGTAAATTTCTGTTCAATAATTCTTTTCACAAATTCGCTTGCGGCAATCTCAGCCTTAGTACCGTCAAAGCTGACGATTTCAAGGGGCTTGAACCAGATATCGTAAATTACTTCGCCGCATGATTTTTTGAGGTGCTCACAAACGAGCGCCCACATCTCTTTGAGAGATTCCATATCTTTACTCCTCCATTTTATAATATCCTGTATTTTAAGGGCAGTCTTTCTCATTCTAATCATAACGATACATAATAGAGTATATCACAACAAAATGTATTTTTCAAGCGAAAAGGCGAAAAGTTTTCACTCACAGGTGGAAAACTTGCGGATAATTTTTGCAAAAAATCATCTAAAATAAAAAAGTTGTTGACATTTTCGGTCATCTTGTTATATAATGGGTACTCTGAGGGGTATGCCCCTTGATTTGTTATGCTTATTTTTAGCTCATCAGAGCTTAAAAGTATATAAAATTGTGAAACGGAGGTTAGCAAAATGAAGAGAACTTACCAGCCCAAGAAGCGTCATCGCAAGATGGAACACGGCTTCCGCAAGAGAATGGCTGACAGAAACGGCCGCAAGGTTCTTGCTCGTCGCAGAGCAAAGGGCAGAAAGCAGCTCACTTATTAATCCCAAAAAGGATTGGTGAAGATGCAAAAAGCACTTACCTTAAAGCAAAACACCGAATTTCACCGTGCCTACGGCAGGGGTAAAGTAAGAACTTCACCCGTGCTGGTGACTTATGCTGTCAAAAACAGGGGTCAGGGCGTCCGCTTAGGCATTACTGCCGCAAAAAAGCTCGGCAGTGCAGTTGAGAGAAACAGATGCCGCCGTATTATCAGGGCGGCATTCTCCTCAATCTATCCCGAGTGCAGCGGAAATTATGATATCGTGTTTGTTGCAAGGTTCAAAACAAAAAAGCTCAAAAGCAATGTTCTTGAGCCCGTAATGCGTCAGCATTTAACGGAGCTTGGCGTTGTTAAGGACGGTGCGGGGGCTGATTTTTAATGAAAAACTTCCTGCTTTCCGCAATACGCTTTTATCAAAGGCGTATTTCCCCGCTGTTTCCGCCCATGTGCAGGTATTATCCGACCTGCTCACACTATGCCGTTGAGGCAATTCAGGTTCACGGAGCAATCCGGGGGACCATTTTGACGTTGTTAAGATTAATGAGGTGCAACATACTTTTCCCCGGCGGATACGATCCCGTTCCGCAAAAAAAGCACCGCAACTCGGAGGATAAATAATGACTTGGTTATATGATATATTAGGCGTGCCGTTTGGTTTTGTGCTCAGATTCTTCTATGATACAATTGCATTTGAAAATTACGGTCTTGCTATTATTGCTCTCACTGTTTTTGCACGACTTCTTATGATCCCTTCATCCATTTCACAGCAGAAGGGTATGGCAAAAACTCAGAGAATGCAGGCAAAACTGCGCAAAATTCAGACTAAGTACGCAGGCAACCAGCAGAAGATTCAGGAAGAAACAACCGCTCTTTATCAGAGAGAGGGTGTTAATCCCATGGGTGCAGGCTGTGCTCCCATGCTTGTTCAGTTCATTCCTCTTTTCGGTCTTCTCGGTGCTATTTATTATCCTTTGAGCCATTTCCTTAATTCAGGTGAGATCGCAGAAGAGCAGATTGAGGCTCTTAAAGCAGCTGTTGTAAATCTTGAATCGGTAAAAGTTTCAGAAAAGAGTATTTATACAGAACTTTATGCAGTTATGCATATCGACAGTATAGTCGGTGCAATCAAAGATGTCGGCGGAATTGCCGCCCAGACTGCTTACGACAGCATCAAAGCTATCGACCTCAACTTCTTCGGTATTAATCTCGGCGATATTCCCAAAGAAAACGGTGTCATCAGAGATGCCGCAGGTAAAATCATAAGCATAAACTGGAGATTGTGGCTTGTTCCCGTTTGCTCATTCCTTGCATCAATGTCAACGGGCGTTTACTCAATGATAAAGCAGAAGAAAAACAGCAATTCACCCGCACCCGGCGGTGCATTTATGACAGGCTGTATGACCTTTGGTCTGCCCCTTTTCTCGCTTATCTGGGTTGTTACTCTTCCCGCCGCTATCGGTGTTTATTGGACAGCATCCAGCTTGTGCGGTTTTATTTCACAGGTTATTCTCGGTTATTTCTACAGCCCCAAGAAGGTTATGGCAAAGCTTATGGTTGAAGAAACTATCGAACGCCGTTCAAAAGAAAATTACATCAAATCCATAACTGAGATTAAGGAAAAAAAGAACTAAACACTTCCAGGTGGTGAAACATTTTGATAAAAGAAGCATTCGGCACAGGTTCAACTATTGACGAAGCAAAAGAGGCTGCTCTCAAGGAGCTCAACGCTCCCGAAGATGCAGATGTAAAATATGATGTTATTGAAATGCCCAAGGCAAAGGTTTTCGGTCTTTTCGGCGGTTCACCCGCAAAGATGAGAGCTTATTATGAGGTTGAAGACGAAATCGTTGTTGATACAAACGAAACCTTCGCAAAAGCTAAGGATTATATCCTTACAATTCTCAAGAGCCTCGGCATTGACGAAGCAGAAATCGAAATTGAAGCAGACGACGAAGATGTACGCATCTCAATCAGCTGCGGCGACGATTACGGCTCAGTAATCGGCAGAAGAGGCGAAACCCTCGATGCAATCCAGTATCTTACCCGCCTTGTTATCAACAGAGGCTCGGAAGAATATAAGAGAGTTTCAATCAACGTAGGCAACTACAGAGAAAAGAGAGAGAATACTCTCAGAGCTCTTGCACGCAAGAATGCGGCAAAGGTAAGAAAGTACGGCAGAAACGTTGTGCTTGAACCCATGAACCCCTACGAGAGAAGAATCATTCACACAACCGTTCAGGATATTGAAGGTGTTACCTCACATTCAGTAGGCAGCGACGGTGACAGAAAAGTTGTTATCACTCTTGAAGAAGGCGTTAAGCCCACAAACGGCGGCAGCTACAACAACAGAGGCCGTGGCGGTTACAACAAGGGCGGCAACAGAGGCGGCTACCGTAACGGCGGTAACAGAGGCGGCTACAGACGTGAGAGCAGCGATGCTCCCGCAGCACCCGCAAGAGCACCCCGTTCAGATTCCGCAGGTTCACTCTACGGCAAGATTGAAATCAATAAAGACTAAAAATTAAAGGGACTGCAATGCAGTCCCTTATTTTTATTTATTCATTAAATAATCAATCGCTCTGAGGTATCCGTCAAATCCCAGACCGATAAACGATTTTTCGCACGCCATACCTGCGTATGAAATCTGCCTGAAATCTTCTCTCTTCGTAACATCCGAGATATGCACCTCAACCGCAGGAATACCGACTGATTTGAGTGCATCAAGAATGGCAACGCTTGTGTGGGTGTATGCGGCGGGATTTATGACAATTCCGTCAAATTTGCCGTAGCCTTGCTGAATTTCGTCAACAATACTGCCTTCGTGGTTGGATTGGAAAAGTTTTATTTCAACATTTTTCTCTGCGGCGTAGTCTGTTATGAGGTTGCAGAGGTCTTTATATGTATTTTTGCCGTAGATATCAGGCTCGCGGATGCCGAGCATATTGATATTCGGGCCGTTGATTATAAGGATACGCATTTCAAAATCCTCCTTACGGTTGTTTCGGGGTCGCCGTCAACTTCAACTGTGAAGTCGGCGGTTTCTTTGTATAACGGAAGCCTTTGTGCAAACATTTTTTGAAGAGTTTCGGCATCTTTTGAAAGCGGTCTGCCGTCTGTTGCAAGGGTATCAACGGATGCGTTGAGAAAAATTACGGTTGAGTTTTCTCTGAGAGCAATTCGGTTTTTTTTCCTGAGAATTGCACCGCCGCCCGTTGCGATTATTTTATTCGCAAGCTTACCCGCAGAGCGTACAGCCTCGGTTTCACGGTTGCGGAATTCGGTTTCACCGTATTTTGCAAAGATATCGGGTATTTTTTCGCCCGAATTTTCAACAATAAGAGCATCTGTATCAACACATTCTCTGCCTGTTTTTTGCGAAAGAAGTGCGGCACAGGTTGATTTTCCGCAGCCCGGCATACCGATAAGCACAATGTTTTTCTGCTCTGATATTATCGCATCGTAAATTTCGTCAATGCGGGAAAGGGGAATTGACTTACCCGTAAAAATTTCTGCGGCACGCAGAGCCTGAGCAACGAGCATATAAAGACCGTTTATACAGTCGATGCCGAGCTTCTGAGCATCAAGCAAAAACACCGTTCTTGCGGGGTTATATATAAGGTCAAGTGCCTTTTTGCATTTTGTGAACTCTGAAAGGTCAATCAGCCTTTCGCCGTTATCGGGATACATTCCCACGGGAGTTGTGTTCACTATGATATCCGCATCGTAATGGCGGCTGATGTTGGCGTAATTTTCTTCGCCTGAGCGTGATACAACAACAATTTCTCTTGCACCTTCATCGGCGGCAACGAGTTTTACGGTAAGACTTGCACCGCCCGAGCCGAGAATGAGAACTTTTTTGCCTTTGAAATCGCAGCCGCATTTTTTTGCCATATAGGAAAATCCGAAATAATCAGTATTGTCGCCGTAAAGTGTACCGTCGCCGCGGCGGATTATTGTGTTGACACTTCCGATTCTTTCCGCAACTTCGGAACGCTCGTCACAGCGGTTGAACGCCTCAATTTTATAAGGTATTGTTATGTTATAACCTTTGAGGGAAGTATCCGTAAAAAAAGCATCAAGATTTTCGGGCTCGGTGGGATAAAGTTTATATTCATAATCGCACAGATGTGAATGAATCTGCGGCGAAAGTGAGTGCCCGAGTTTTCTGCCTAAAAGACCGTACATAGTATCTCCTTTTAAGTGAAGAGTGAATAGTTTCGGATAGGCTTTGCCTATAACCGATTTATATATTGGGTGTGGGCTTTGCCCACCCTTAACTTTGCACTCTGCACTTTTAACTTTTCACTTGATTTAGTCCTCCGTATAGCTGCCGAGATAGTTGAATTGCTCCGCATCGTGCTCAAGTTCATTGAGAAGAATCCTGAGATTTTCGGAGTATACAGATGCATCAATATCAAAATAAAACATAAATTCAAAATTTGTGCCGGGAATGGGGCGGCTTTCAAGCTTTGTCATATTAAGACCGAGTGCCGCAAAGCTTGAAATAATATTATAAAGCGAGCCGGGTTTGTGCGGAATGGACATCATAATGCTTGTTTTGTTTGCACCCGGATAGATTTCAAGATTTTTTGAAATGCAGATGAAACGGGTGTAGTTGTTATCGGTATTCTGAATTCCGCTTTTGAGCACACGCAGACCGTAAAGGTCGGCACAGTCTTTTGAACCGATTGCCGCACAGTCTTTTCTGCCGCTTTCAGAAACCCTTTTTGCCGCTACGGCAGTGTTTTCGCAAACGATAATTTTTACGCCGAGCTTTGCAAGGTATTCGGAGCACTGATTGAGTGCCTGTTCGTGAGAAAAAACCTCTTTGATATCGCCGATTTCAACACCTTCAGGTGCAAGGAGAGTATGCCCGATGAAGAGCTTGAGGCTGTGTGTGATATAGAAATTATATTTGTTCATAAGGTCATAGACCTTGTTTACCGAACCTGCGGTGCTGTTTTCAACGGGAAGAATACCGTAGCGGCAAAGACCGCTGTCAACCGCCTTGAAAACATCTTCAAATCCCGAAAAATACATAATTGAGGGGTAGGTGAACATTTTGTCGCACGCAAACTGCGAATACGCGCCCTCAACACCCTGACAGGCAACGGATGCTCTCTCGGGTCTTGCACAGGGAGTGCCCGATGTGGCGTCTGCAAGCATTTTTGAAAATTTTGATTCGGGATAAATTATTCTTTTCTGATATGCACGGCTCAGCTCAAAAAGAGTCTGATAAAGAGTTTTTGTGTAGCTTTCAAGGTCGGGCGAAACATTTGCCGTTGCGTTGTTGAGAACTTCTCTTTCACGCTCTCTGTTGAAAACGGGAACGTTGTTTTCCTGTTTATATTTGCCTACCTGAGCAGCAACTTTCATTCTCTCTTCAAAGAGTTTTGTCAGCTCGCCGTCTATTTCGTCAATTCTGTTTCTGAGTTCAAGTAAATCCATAATATCACCTTAAAAGATAGTCTGCAATAACAACAGCTGCCGCCGCTTCAATGCAGGGCACGGCTCTGGGCACAATGCAGGGGTCGTGTCTGCCGCCGATAACGAGCGATTCCTCTTCGCTCGTTTCGGTGTTGACTGTTTTTTGTGAGATTCCGATTGACGGAGTGGGCTTTACCGCACATCTGAAAATGATGGGCATACCCGATGAAATTCCGCCGAGAATACCGCCGTGATTATTCGTGGCGGTTTTTATTTTGCCGTTTTCCGCTATGAAATTATCATTGTTTTCGCTGCCGTGCATTACGGCACTTTCAAATCCCGCACCGAATTCAATTCCCTTGATTGCGGGAATTCCGAAAACTGCGGCGGAAATTCTGTTTTCAATTCCGTCAAAAATCGGGTCGCCTACGCCTGCGGGCATACCGACAACGGCACATTCGATTGTACCGCCCACAGAATCACCGATATTTTTTGTATCGAGAATTTCTTTTTGCATAAGCCCGCCCTGAGTATCATCAATAACGGGAAAACTTTTTGCAAGAATATTATCAAAATCGCTTCCGCTGACATTCACGGCATCGAATTTTTTATCTTTGATTTTGCCGATTGATGAGATATGAGCACCGATGCGTATGCCCTTTTCTTCAAGCATCTGCATACAAACCGCACCCGCAAAGCAGAGGGGAGCGGTGAGTCTGCCGCTGAAATTGCCGCCGCCTCTGATATCATTGAAGCCGTTGTGCTTCATCATTGCGGCAAAATCGCTGTGTGAAGGTCGGGGAAGAATACGGAGTTTATCATAATCGCCCGAGCGTGTGTTTGTGTTTTCAATTACGGCACAAAGGGGTGCACCGCAAGTGATATTATCAACAACACCCGAAATAATTTTTACCTCATCCGCTTCTTTTCGGGGTGTTGAAAGTGCGTTTTTGCCGGGTGCACGCCTTGCCATAAATGCAGAAACTTTTTCTGTATCAATCTTAAAGCCTGCGGGCAGACCGTCAATCACAACACCGATTGCCTCGGAATGTGACTGACCGAAAATTGTTATTTTAATGTTGTTTCCGAAATTACAGGACACGAGCATTGCCTCCCAGCTTGTTATAATCTTCAAAAAATGAGGGATAGGATTTGTTGACCGCCTCGGCATTGCGGATTATTACATCGTTTTCACATTTTACAGCCGCAACCGCCGCCGCCATAACAATTCTGTGGTCGTTGAATGACGGAGTTTCACCGCCCGAAAGAGTTTTTTTGCCGTTTATAATCATACCGCCGTCGGTTTCACGGATATCCGCACCGAGTGAGCGGAGCATTTCACAGGTTGTTTTTATTCTGTCGCTTTCTTTGATTCGCAGCCTTTCCGCATTATAAATAACGGTTTCACCGTCTGATGTTGCGGCAACGGCGGCGATAACGGGCACCAGATCAGGGATATCACAGGCATCAACTTTGTGCGTGATGCTCATATCCTCAAGCACTTTTACTATCGCTTTGTCGCCCTGAGTTGAGTCGGGGTCAAGACCCGTAACCTCAGCACCCATACCAATAAACGGTGCGGCGTTTGACCAATCGGCTTCAACTGTGAAATTGCACCCTTTGAAACCGCCTGAATTAATATAAAATGTATTGTTTTCTTCTTTTATATCTGCACCGAATGTGCGGAGAGTCTGCAGAGTCATATCAATATAAGGTCTTGATTCAACAGGGGGAAGAAGGTTGATTTTTCCGCCGCCGAGATACGAAAGAGCCATAAGCAGACCCGTTACAAACTGCGAACTCACATCGCCTCTGAGTGTATATTCACCTGCTGAAATTCTGCCCGATACTCTGAGCGGGAATTCGGATGAAATTGCCGCACCCATACGGATAAGTTCCTCTTTCAGCGGGGAAAGAGGTCTTTCGGGGAGTCTGCCCGAGCCGTGAATTTCACATTCCGTACCCATTGCACAGATTACGGGGAGCAGGAAGCGGATTGTTGAGCCGCTTTCACCGCAGTTGATAACCGCATTTTCGGGTATCTTTTCAATCGGAGTTACCGTGTATATACTGCCGTTTTTTTCGATAACCGCACCAAGGTTTCTCAGGCAGCCGACGGTAGCTTCAATATCCGCAGAGGTTGTGTTTATTCTGATTTGACTTTTGCCCTTTGCAAGTGCGGCACATATTAATGCCCTGTGTGCAAAGGATTTTGAAGAAATGCCTTCAATTCTGCCCGATACGGGAGCGGGCGTGATAAGAATATCCATTATTTACACTCCGCAATACGATATAATTCTTCAACGGGGATTTTTTTAAGCACGCATCTGCCGATTGTTTCGGGCACAACAAAATTGATTGTGCCGCCCGTGCGTTTTTTATCCGAAAGAGCAACGTCAGCAAGCTCTTCGGGAGAAAATTCACATTCAACGGGCAGACGGTTATTTATATTTGCATTAATAATTGCCTGAGTGCAGTCGTCATTGCTCCAGCCGAGCTTTGCACTTGCTTTTGCGGCAATTACCATACCGATTGCAACGGCACTGCCGTGTTCAATTTTAAAATTGCTGCATTTTTCAATGGAATGAGCCATTGTGTGGCCAAAGTTGAGAAGCTGACGGATTCCTTTGTCAAATTCATCTTCGGCAACAACATCTCTTTTGAGCTCAACACAGCGTGCAATGATTTTTTCAATATCATTTATTTTTCCGCCGCTTACTTTATCAAACAAATCTTTATCAAAAATAACGCCGTATTTGATAACTTCCGCCATACCGTTTGCAAATTCGTTTTCGGGGAGGGTGGAGAGCGTATCGGTATCGCACAGCACGAATTCGGGCTGATAGAATGCACCCATCAGGTTTTTGCCAGAAGGAAGATTTACGGCAGTTTTGCCGCCTACGGAAGAGTCAACCGCCGCAAGCAAGGTTGTGGGCACCTGTACAAACGGTATGCCTCTGAGATAAAGAGAAGCCGCAAGACCTGTCATATCGCCCGTAACACCGCCGCCGAGTGCAAGCGCAAAATCGGTTTTGGTGAGCTTGTTCTCAGCCATAAATTCAACGAGTTCAAACAAAACTGAGGCGTTTTTTGAATCTTCGCCCGCTTCAAAAACAAAAACTGCAGTTTCAATGCCTGCAAGGTTCAGGCTTTGTTTTGCCGCATCAAGCCAGAGGGCTTTTACATTTGAATCGGTTACGATTACCGCCTTGCTTTTGCCGAAAAGCGAAACGCACTTTTCACCGAGAGAGGGCAGAATTCCCTTGCCGATAACAACATCGTATTCTTTTGAAGCGTTAACTCTGATAATTTCCATTTTAATTCCTACTTTGCCTGTTTTTTGCTGTCCGTACCTTCTCTGAGAAGGGTGATCAGACCGTCTTTATCGTCAGATTTAAGGGCTTTACTGTATTCGCTGAGCCTTTCAACCAAAAAATCTATTTCATCGCAAAGATTATCTTTGTTTGCAAAGAAAAGTTCCGACCACATCTCTTCGTTGAGCTTTGAAACTCTGGTAAGATCTCTGTAACTGCCCGCCGAAAAACCTTTTTGTTTAACAGCCGTATGGCTTTTGACATAAGCGTTTGAAATGATATGCGGAAGCTGAGAAGTGAACGCTATTACTTTATCATGTTCTTCGGGAGTTGTAAAGTTAATTGCACCAAATCCCGCATCGGTGAGCACATTTCTGAGCTTTTCAAGGGTTCGGATATCCGTATTTTCTTCGGGAGTTAAAATCATTGTTGCGTTTTTAAAAAGATTTCCTCTTGAAGCGTTGAAACCCGAAAACTGAGTGCCCGCCATCGGGTGAGCACCGATAAATATAAAGCCGTTTTCATCCGCAAGCTTTTCGCAAGGGGTACAAATCGGTCTTTTAACACCGCCGCAATCGGTTACTATTGCCCCCTTTTTGATTTTATCTGCATATTTTTCAACAAAATCAACGGTTGCCTGCGGATAAAGAGCAATAAAAATAATATCCGCTTCGCCGATATTGGCTTCGGTCAATTCGTCTGTTATCGCACCAACCATTTTTGATGCGAGAAGTGAACTTCTGTTGAGGTCAAGCCCGTATACTTCGTGTTTCTGGCTCTCTGAAAGTGCTCTTGCAAGAGAGCCGCCTATAAGACCGAGACCCGCTATTCCGATTTTCATAATATCACCTCAGAATGTCATTATTTCTCTTATTGCGTTTGCTTCTTTTACCACTCTTGCAAATTCCTCGGGGCGGAGTGCCTGAGGGCCGTCGCAAAGAGCGTGTGCGGGGTCGTTGTGAACTTCAATCATAAGTCCGTCGGCACCCGCCGCAACTGCCGCAAGAGCAAGGGGTCTGACCATTCTTGCCATACCCGCCGCATGGCTGGGGTCTGCAATAACGGGGAGGTGAGTTTTTTCTTTAAGAAGGGCGATAGCGGAGATATCCATTGTATTTCTTGTGTAATGCTCAAAGGTTCTTATACCTCTTTCGCAAAGTATAACTTTGTTGTTACCGCCCGCCATAATGTATTCCGCACTCATAAGAAGCTCTTCCATTGTGGCGGCAAGGCCTCTTTTGAGAAGGATGGGTTTATCTGTTTTACCAAGCTCTTTGAGAAGCTCAAAGTTCTGCATATTTCTTGCACCGACCTGAATAACGTCAACATTTTCGAAAAGGTCAAGGTGAGAAATATCCATAATTTCCGTAACAATCGGCATACCTGTT